>NZ_JALBGX010000081.1:0-30564 GCF_023006465.1 Rhizobium sp. PRIMUS64
AAGCGAGGCCGTGCCGCGGCGAATGCCGCCGGCAACGCGGCGCTGACCGTCCGGCCGATCGTTCTCATAGGTGCCGGAGACCTCGAAGAGGGCGACGTCGGCGTAACCCTTGTCGGCATTGCGCTGGGCGGCTGACAGCAGGCCCGGCAGCAGCGAGGGGCGCATATCCGACATTTCGGCGGCGATCGGGTTGGCAAGCTTGAGGGCGGGCGAGCCGCCGCCGAACAGCTTTGCCTGGTCTTCCGGAATGAAGGACCAGGTGACGGCTTCGAGCATGCCGCGCGCGGCCAGAGCCCGCTTGGCAAGGCGGGTGCGGATCTGCAGCGTCGTCAGGATCTTGCCGTTGACGGCCGCGTGACTTTCGAGCGGCGCCGGCTTGATATTGTCGACGCCGTGGATGCGCATGACCTCTTCGACGAGATCGGCCTTGCCGTCGACATCGGGACGCCAGGAGGGAACGGCGACGGAGACCCGCTCGCCGGAACCGGAGACCGTGAAGCCAAGGCGCGTCAGAATCGTGTTGCTTTCCGCATTCGAGACGTCGAGGCCCGTCAGGCGCTTGACCTCCGAATAGGGGAAATCGACGATCTTCTGTTCATGACCCTGGTAGCCAACGATCTCGGCCTTGGCGGGTTTGCCGCCGCAAAGTTCCAGCACCAGTTCCGTCGTGCGTTCGAGACCGGGGACCATATATTCCGGATCGACGCCGCGTTCGAAGCGGTAGCGGGCATCGGTGATGATGCCGAGGCTGCGGCCTGATTTGGCGATGTTCATCGGGTCCCAGAGGGCGGATTCGATCAACACGTCGACGGTGTTCTCGTCGCAGCCGGAATGTTCGCCGCCCATGATGCCGCCGATCGATTCGATGCCATCCTCATCGGAGATGACGACGTTGTTCGGCGAGAGCTTGTATTCGCGCTGGTCGAGCGCCAGAACCGTCTCGCCTTCGGCGGCACGGCGGACGGTCAGGTTGCCCTTAATCTTGGCGGCATCGAAGACGTGGATCGGCCGCCCCTGATCGAAGGTCATGTAATTGGTGACATCAACAAGCGCGTTGATCGGGCGCAGGCCGATGGCGATCAGCCGCTGCTGCATCCAGCGCGGGCTCGGGCCGTTCTTGACGCCGCGCACGAGGCGGAGCGCAAAGCCCGGGCAAAGCTTCGGGTCGTCGAGATCGAGCGTCAGCTTCACCGACGTCTCGCCTTCGACAGCGAAGGACGGTGCGGGCCGCGTCTTCAGCGTACCGAGACCGGAAGCGGCGAGGTCACGGGCGATGCCGTGGATGCTGGTGCAATCCGGCCGGTTGGGCGTCAGGTTAATCTCGATGAGGGGATCGTCGAGATGAGCATAGGCGGCATAACTCCGGCCGACCGGCGCATCTTCGGGCAGATCGATGATGCCGTCGTGACTGTCGGAAATCTGCAGCTCCTTTTCGGAGCACATCATGCCATGGCTTTCGACACCGCGGATATTGCCGACAGCGAGCGTCACGTCGATACCGGGAACATAGGTTCCGGGCGCTGCAAAGGCACCGACGAGACCGGCGCGCGCATTCGGGGCGCCGCAGACGACCTGGACCGGCGCGCCGGAACCGGTATCGACCATCAGCACTTTCAGCCGATCGGCCTGGGGATGTTTTTCCGCCGAGACGACCCTGGCGATGACGAAGGGCTTAAATGCCGCCTTGTCGTCGACATCCTCGACCTCCAGTCCGATCTCGGTGAGGCGCGTGCAGATTTCATCGAGGCCGGCATCCGTTTCCAGATGCTCTTTCAGCCAGGAGAGCGTGAATTTCATCGTCCCAATTCTCCGTTCAAGCGCTGAGGCCGCCGAACAGCGTCGGCATGTCGAGCGGGCGGAAGCCGTAATGCGTCATCCAGCGGACGTCGGCGTTGAAGAAGTCGCGCAGATCGGGCATGCCGTATTTCAGCATGGCGATGCGGTCGAGGCCCATGCCCCAGGCAAAACCCTGATATTCGTCCGGATCGAGCCCGCCGTAACGCAGCACGTTCGGATGGACCATGCCGCAGCCGAGGATTTCCATCCAGTCGGTCCCCTCGCCGAACTTGACGATCGGGCCGGAGCGGTCGCACTGGATATCGACCTCGAAAGAGGGCTCGGTGAAGGGGAAGAAGGACGGGCGAAAACGCATCGTCACGCTGTCGACCTCGAAGAAGGTCTTGCAGAATTCTTCCAGCACCCAGCGGAGGTTGGCGACATTGGCCTTCTTGTCGACGACCAGGCCTTCGACCTGATGGAACATCGGCGAATGCGTGGCGTCGCTGTCCTGGCGGTAGGTCTTGCCGGGGATGATGATGCGGATCGGCGGTGTCTGCGCCTCCATGGTGCGCACCTGCACCGGCGAGGTATGGGTGCGCAGGACCTTGCGCTCGCCATTCTCATCCGGGTTGAAGAAGAAGGTGTCGTGCATCTCGCGGGCCGGATGGCCTTCGGGGAAATTCAGCGCGGTGAAATTGTAATAATCGGTCTCGATGTCGGGACCTTCGGCGATCGAGAAGCCCATGTCGGCGAAGATCGCGGTGATCTCGTCGACGATCTGGCTGATCGGATGGATGCGGCCGCGTTCGGCCGGCGAAGAGCGCACCGGCAGGCTGACGTCGACCGTCTCGGCCTTCAGCCGCGCATCGATCGCCGCTTGCCGGAGCGTCGTCTTGCGGGCGGTGAGCGCCTCGGTCACCGCGTTCTTCAGAACGTTGATCGCAGCACCCTTGCTTTGGCGCTCTTCCGGCGTCATGGCGCCGAGCGTCTTCAACAGTTCGGAGACGGAGCCCTTCTTGCCGAGGGCGGAAACGCGCACGGCTTCCAGGGCCGTTTCGTCATCGGCGGCGGCGATTTCGGCGAGCAGCGATGTGTTGAGCTGGTCGATATCTGACATTGTCACTTCTTTCCGTCCAGTATCAGGCGGGCGATCGGGAGGCAGGCGGCGCCGGCCGGCGCCAGGAATATAAAGAAAGAAAAACCCGCGCTAGCCCAAACCAGCGCGGGTTTCCCAAAATCACAAATTCAAAAGCTTGGGAAGCGCTGGTTACTTGACCGCGCCTTCAAACTCGTTCGCCGTGCCGGCTTCCTTGAGGTATTCAAGAGCCTTCTTGGCAGCGCTGACCAGCGCGCCGAATGCTTCCGGCTCGTGGATCGCCATGTCGGAGAGAACCTTGCGGTCGACTTCGATGCCAGCCTTGTTCAGGCCGTCGATGAAGCGGCCGTAGGTCAGGCCGAATTCACGCACGGCGGCGTTGATGCGCTGGATCCAAAGCGCACGGAAGTTGCGCTTGTTGACCTTGCGGTCGCGGTAGGCGTACTGCTTCGAACGATCGACAGCAGCCTTGGCGGTACGGATGGTGTTCTTGCGGCGGCCGTAAAAGCCCTTTGCTGCCTTCAGAACCTTCTTGTGCTTGGCATGAGAGGTGACGCCTCTTTTTACACGTGCCATATCATGATCTCCTTAAATCTAGCGTTCGCGGACGAGTCTCAGAGACCGTTCGGCAGGTAATTCTTGATAACCTTGCGGCCATCTGGTTCTGCGAGAACCATGGTGCCACGTGCATCGCGAATGAACTTGTTGGTACGCTTGATCATGCCATGGCGCTTGCCAGCAGCGGCAGCCTTGACCTTGCCGGTTGCGGTGATCTTGAACCGCTTCTTGGCAGAGGACTTCGTCTTCATCTTGGGCATTTTGCTACTCCTTCTGTCCTCCCTGCGCGCTTTATCAAAAAAGCCCTCCTGCGAAGTCCGGTTCTCCGGCCGTCGCAACAAGGTGCGGGAGCGTTTGTTGTTGATCTGCGGCATCGGCGACGAACCGTTCCGCAAGCATTCGAAACTGCCACGGCATGCCCTGCCGGTCAGTTCGGACGCGCGCTTATAACCGCAGCGTCATGAAAGTGCAACGGGGCGGCGGAGGAATCTTCGCTCACCCGAAAACACAATGGCGCAAAGCAGAATGGCAGAAAGCACAAAAGCCGCCCTTGCGGACGGCCTTGGGCGAAAAACTGCCTGGCGCTTACTTCGGCGCCAGCACCATCATCATCTGGCGGCCTTCGAGCTTGGGTTCGGCTTCGACCTTGGCGAACTCGATCGTATCAGCCTTGACCTGCTGCAGAAGCTTCATGCCGAGTTCCTGGTGGGCCATTTCACGGCCGCGGAACTTCAGCGTCACCTTGACCTTGTCGCCTTCGTCGAAGAAGCGACCCATCGCCTTCATCTTCACCTCATAATCATGGGTGTCGATGTTCGGGCGCATCTTGATTTCTTTGACTTCGACGATCTTCTGCTTCTTGCGCGCCTCGGCAGCCTTCTTCTGGTTAGCATATTTCAGCTTGCCCAGATCGAGGATCTTGCACACCGGCGGTTCGACATTGGGGGAAATTTCGACGAGATCGAGGCCGGCTTCTTCCGCCATTTTCAAGGCCTGGTCGGTAGGCACGACGCCCATATTCTCTCCGTCAGCCCCGATCAGCTGAACTTTGGGAATGCGGATTTCACGGTTCGAGCGCGGTCCGTCCTTCACGGGCGCGTCGGTTTTAAAAGGTCTGCGAATGGTCGTATTCTCCTCGCGTTGTTTCGGAACGTTGCAGCATCGCGCTCCCAATCAGGGGTGCACAAACGTGTCGCGTCATCGCTGCAACGGAGTCAATATCATCCTTTAGCGGAAAAATCACCCGCTGTCAGCCTGCCAAGAATCTGTTTTATAGGCCAAAACAACAGGAGTTTCGCCGATGTCCGATCAGTTGTCCAATGCCCAGCCGCAGTTCCTGACGGTCGGCGAGGGTGAGGCGGCACGTGAGATCGCCATGCTCGTCCGCCCGGCGCAGGCCGGCAATGGCGCACCGGCACTCGTCTGGTTGTCCGGCTACCGCTCCGACATGAGCGGCACCAAGGCGGTGGAACTCGACGGGCTGGCGGCGGAACTTGGCGCCGCCTGCATCCGCCTCGATTATTCCGGCCACGGACTTTCCGGCGGCAGCTTCGGCGACGGCACGATCTCGCGCTGGCTGGAGGAGGCGCTTGCCGTCATCCGCCATGTCGCGCCCGATCGGATAGTCCTCGTCGGCTCGTCGATGGGCGGCTGGATCGCGCTCCGGCTGGCGCAGGAGCTTGCACGGCAGGGCGGCCCAAAGCTCGAAGGCCCAAAACTCGAAGGCATGGTGCTGATCGCGCCCGCACCCGATTTCACCTCGGAGCTGATCGAGCCGAACCTGAAGGCCAAGGAGCGCAAGTCGCTTGCCGAGCGCGGCTATTTCGAAGAGCGCTCGCAATACAGTCCGGAACCGAACATCTATACGCGGGCGCTGATCGAGGATGGCCGCGAGAACCGGGTGCTCGACGGCATCATCGAAACAGGCTGCCCGGTGCATATCCTCCAGGGCATGAAAGACGCTGATGTGCCGCATGCACATGCGATGAAACTGGTCGAACATCTTCCCGCCGACGACGTGGTGCTGACCTTCATTCGCGACGGCGACCATCGCCTTTCCCGCCCCGGCGACATCGCGCTGCTCGTGAGCGCCGTCAAAGGCATCATCCGTTCATCAACAATTAGGCAGATGCCCGCTTGAATGGCATCGGCGGATAAATTCGCCTGATACAGGTCCCCAAGCCGTTGCATTTTAACCATGTCGGCGAGTCGCAAGGTCCTACCAAGAAGTAACGATTGACTCTTTCCGGCCCTCTCCATTAACACTTTGTTAATAAATAAGGGGCGATGCAAGGAAAGAGCGGGCGTGCGGATCAAGGGTATTTTTGTGGCCATGATGGCCGTGTTTGCGATGGCAACGGCCGCCATACCGGCCCCAAGCAGAAATGCTTCAATGGTAACGGGCAATGCCACCTCACAGCCGATCGGCCACTACGATTTCTGTCAGATCCACCGCAATGAATGTGGCGCAAACCGCAACGCAGGCCCGGTCGCCATGAACCCGGGGAAGTGGTCGCTCGTCCGTTTGGTCAACGCCACGGTCAATCGCACCATCACGCCGATGACCGACAAGGAAATCTACGGCAAGGATGAGGTCTGGGCCTATCCGACCACCGCCGGCGACTGTGAGGATTTCGCTCTGCTGAAGCGCCGCATGCTGATCCAGCGCGGCTTTTCGGCGGCCGACCTGCTGATGACCGTCGTGCGCAAGCCGGATGGCGAAGGCCATGCGGTGCTGACGCTGCGCACTGCCGAGGGCGATTTCGTGCTCGACAACCTCGCCTCCGACGTCAAGCCGTGGTTTGCGACGCCCTATTCCTTCGTCAAGCGCCAGTCGAGCTACAATGCCGGCCGCTGGGTCACCATCGAGAACGGCCGCGACGTCCTGGTCGGCGCTCTGCGGTAAGGATTGCAATAGAGAATGTGGAAAAGGTCGGCGATTTGCCGGCCTTTTTGTTTTGTGGGTTTCGGATGCCGCACCGTCTCCCGGCCCTTCGCTTTAGGCTCAGGGCGTTCGTTGCTGCGGATTTACTGGATCGATTGCTCGGGCTATGCCCGACCGCAACTCACCCATTCCCGATCAGGATGCCGGCGCCGAGCACCAGGCTGCCGCCGAGCACCACCTGGAAGGCGGCGCGCAGGAAGGGGGTTTCCATGTAGCGGTTCTGGATGAAGGCGATGGCCCAGAGCTCGAAGAAGACAACGACGGCAGCGGTGATCGTCGCCGTCCAGAAATGCGGGATCAGATAGGGCAGTGCGTGGCCGAGACCGCCGAGCGCCGTCATGATGCCGCAGGCAAGGCCGCGCTTGACCGGCGAGCCTCTGCCGGAGATCTTGCCGTCGTCATGTGCGGCTTCGGTGAAGCCCATCGAAATGCCGGCGCCGACGGAGGCTGAAAGGCCGACGAGGAAGGTCTGCCACGTATCCTGCGTCGCGAAGGCGGCGGCGAAGATCGGCGCCAGCGTCGAGACAGAGCCGTCCATCAGCCCGGCAAGGCCAGGCTGCACATAGGTCAGCACGAATTGCCGGCGCACCGTCTCGTCCTCGTCGTGCTTGACGTCTTCCGGCGTATGTTTGTCGCCCAGCATGCGGGCAATATCTTCATGCCCCTGTTCGGCGAGGGCGAGATCACCGAGAAGCTGGCGCGTCGAGGCGTCCGAGGTCCGCTTTGCCGCCTCGACATAGAAGCGATAGGCCTGCTCCTCCATCGCCTCGGTTTCCCGGCGCATCGCATCCAGCGAAAGGTTTGCCCTGAGCCAGTCCGGCTTGCGCTCGTAGAAGCCCTCCACATGCTCGCGCCGGATCAACGGAATGCGCTCACCGAAACGCTGGCGATGGATCTCGATCAACGACTTGCGATGCGTGTCCTCGACCTCGGCCATGTCCTCGAAGACCTTGGCCGAGGCCGGAAATTCGCGGCGCAGTCTGTCTGCATAGGCAAGATAGATGCGGGCATCGTCTTCCTCGGAGGCGATCCCAAGGGCAAGGATCTCCTGCTCGGACAGCGACTCGAAAGATCGTTTCGAGGATCTGAAAAACCGCGCCAGCATGATCTTCTCCAATTTTTAGAATTATTCTAAATCTAAAGAACACGGCGATGACGGTCAAGTGCGTGAGGCAATTCAAAGTGCTACAGCGCTGACAGATTGCCGCAAGCGGCACGGGCGACTTTGGCTCGCCGCCATAAACACCTATATGGAGGCTGCCGCATCACGCGGCGCCGGGGTTTTGGAATGGACAATGACATTCAGGGCCGCCCTGCTCATATCGCGGCGATCCGCGAAAGGGCGGAGGCCGAGATGCGGGACATGGGCGTCGACGCGGCCTTCATCGACAGGCTGGTCGAGACCTTTTACGGGCGCGTGTTAACGCATCCCGATCTCGGCCCGGTGTTCGACGCCAAGCTGTCCGGCCGCTGGCCGGAGCATATGGCGAAAATGAAGGGCTTCTGGTCGGCTGTCGCCTTCCGCAGCGGCGCCTATGGCGGCAAGCCGGTGCAGGCGCATACTCATGTGGCGAACCTGACGCCGGATCTCTTTCCGAAGTGGCTGTCGCTGTTTGCCGCAACACTCGACGACATCGCCCCGTCGCCGGAGGCCAAGGCCTGGTTCATGGCGACGGCGGAACGGATCGCCAAGAGCCTGGTGCTGTCGCTGTTCTACAATCCGGCTCTCGACGATCCCAAGCGCAAACCCGCCTGATCCAAATTAACGAAATAGCGCAGGCATTCACCTCTAAGTCTTCGCCGCCGAGGCGGTGGCGCCGGCGCTGGCCGCCACCACGAGCGCCGTACCCAGTATCTGCAGCGCAGTCATCGGCTGGGCGAGGATCAGAAAGCCGGCGAGCGCGCCGATCGCCGGTTCGAGGCTCATCAGGATGCCGAACGATGCCGACGGCATGCGCCGCAGCGCCACCATTTCCAGCGCATAGGGCAAGAGCGGCACGAGGATGGCAAGGCCGAGAACCTCGACCAGTCCCTTCAGCGTGAAGGCGCCCCCTGTCTCGGCAAGGCCGAAGGGGGTTGCGACGAGGCCGGCAACGATCAGCGACATCGAGAGGCCTTCCAGACCCTTGAAGGCAGCGCCGACCTTCTTCGTCAATAGGATATAGACCGCCCATCCCACAGCCGAGCCGAGAGCGAAGAGGACGCCCGGGAGATTGCCGACCCAGCCTTCGCCGTCATGGGCGAGGAAGAGAATGCCGGCCGCAGCGATCAACGGCCAGGCGAGCCGCCAGGTCAGGCCATAGCCGAAGACGGCGACCGAGAGCGGCCCGAGGAAATCGATGGCGATCGCCAGGCCGAGCGGCAGCCGCTGGATCGCCGCGAAGAAGCAGAGCGTCATGGCGGCCGTCGTCGTGCCGAGCAGCAATGTCGCCCTCCATTGGGCGCCGCTATAACGCAGCACCGAAGGCCTGACGACGACGGCAAGGATGATCGCCGCGAAAGCAAGCCGCAGCCAGGTGGCGCCGGCAACGCCATAGGTCGCAATGGCTGACGAAGACAGTGCTGCGCCGAACTGGATCGAAGACATTGACATCAGGCACATCACGACACCGGCCGCCAAGCCGCCCGAAGTCGGCGATACGCCCGGCTGCGCAATCAAGGCTGTGCCATCCGTCCCGGTCTCGATATTCTTGATGTCCATGTGGCCCCCGATCCTGGCGCGGTTCTAGGCCGAAGACGGGTGAGAACCAAATTCAAACTTTTCATGCCGGGATCAAGAGCGCTGATGCTGAGGCGCCAAAGATCGGCCAGCAAGGATGACCTCTTCGGCCTCTTCAAAGCTCATGTCGAAGACCTTCCTGCCGATGTCGAAGCTGAAGCCGTTGCGGGCGAAAGCCGAAAGCTCTTTCGCCTTTCGCTTTTCGTCGAGCTCGACCCGGCGGAAGGGGCCGAAGGCGCGTTTGCGGGCAAAAATCGCTGCGGCATAGAGATCGTCAGCCTCCTCAAGTGCCACTTCGACCTTGTCACTGGAGACGCCCTTGGCAGCAAGCTTCTGGGCGATCGCGCGCTTCGATTTACCGCCGCGCACGGCCGAGCGCGTGCTGATCTCCGCATAGGCGCTATCGTCGAGCACCCTGTTGTCATAGGCAAATTTGACGGCGAAATCGGCAACGGCCTTGAGTTGCACCGCGCTGATATCCTCGAATTTCTCCTTCGCCTTGCGGGCAATGGCGTCAAACAGCTGCTTTTCCGTCATCATCCGCCGCTCGAGCCGATAGATGGTGGAGTTGCGCGCCCAGCTTAGCATGCGGGGTGTCGGAACGTCGGATGGAACGGTCTCGTCGGTCATCGGCAGAGATCAGGCTTCCAGTCCCTTGAGGACATTGGCAACGTTGAGGCCGATCTCCGGCACACCGTAGCCGCCCTCCATGCAGGCGAGCACCGGCAGGCCGGCGGCTGATATCATCGCGCCCATGCGGGTGAAATCGTCGGAGGTGAGGCTGAAGAAGGAGATCGGATCGCGCTCGAAAGTGTCGACGCCGAGTGCCACGACGATCGCCTCGGCGCCGAAGGTCTTGATGCGGGTGAGCGCATCGGCAAGGGCCGAAGACCAGACATCCCAAGGCGTGCCCGGGAGCATCGGATAGTTGCGGTTGCTACCTTCGCCCTCCCCCTCGCCTTCCTCGTCGGCATGGCCGAGGAAATAGGGAAAGGCATGCATGGGATCGCCATGCAGCGAGGCGGTGAAGACATCGCCTCTGTGATAGAAAAGATCCTGCGTGCCGTTGCCGTGGTGGAAATCGACATCCAGCACCGCGACTTTCCTCGCACCATGGTCGAGCAGCCGCTGCGCGGCGACACCTGAATTGTTGATGAAGCAATAACCGCCGAAGAGATCGATGCCGGCATGGTGGCCGGGCGGGCGGCAGAGCGCGAAGGCGAAACGATTGCCGGCATTCAGCCAATCGGCGCCTGTGATCGCGCAGCGCATGGAGGCGATCGCCGCCTCGTAGGAGCCCTTGGTGATCGAGGTATCGGCGGCATTGGCGTAATGGCCGATCGCGCCGACGATATTGTTGGGTACACGCTGGCTGGTACGGCGAACGGCGAAGGAATTGGCGATCGCCTCGCCGGTGAAACCGGCCGCCACCCAGCGGTCCCAGACGGTGGCAAGAAAATCCAGATAGGCGGGATCATGCACCTCTAGCGCCGTTTCCAATCCATGCGCATCAGGCGCCACCACGTCGGTAAAGCCCACCTCCTTGACCGCCGCCAGGATCCATTCGGCGCGAAACGGCGCCTCGAAGGGCGTCACCAGTTGGCCGGCGTGCAGCTCGGTCCTGGCATCGCGCAGCTTGTGGTCTTCGGAATAGATGACGCGCATTTCAGATCCTGCCCTTGATTGACGATGGAGATTTACACGGCTCGGCCGCGACAAAAAAGTGGCGCGCCGTCTTGAACGTCCAGGCGGATGACGCCACCTTCGCCGGTGTTTTGAGAACGAGGAAATTTTCCGCATGAAAGTGCTGATGGTCGATGTCGACGGCGTGCTCATTCATGGTCGCCCCACCGACGGCCTGCCTCACTTCACCTATCTGGAACGCGACCTCGGCCTGCGTGTCGACCTGCTGCAGCAGGAATTCTTTCAGACGCACTGGCGCGATATCATCATCGGCCGCGAGGCGCTGGAGCCGAGGCTCGCCGGCGTTCTGGCAAAGATTGCGTCCCACCTCAGCGCCGAAACACTGATCGACTACTGGTTCGAAAACGATTCCCGTCTCGACCGCAATCTGCTCGAAGAACTCGCTGCTCTCAGGCAAAGCGGCATCACTCTCTTGCTGGCGACCAACCAGGAGCATAGGCGGGCACGCTACCTGATGGAGCAGATCGGCCTTAGCGCACATTTCGACGACATCATCTATTCCGCAGCACTCGGACACAACAAGCCTTCTCCCGATTTCTTCCGGCTGGCGACCGAGCGGGCCGGCGTGCTGCCCGGCGACATCGCCTTCATCGACGATATGGCCGAAAACATCGAAGCGGCGCGACAGTTCGGCTGGAATGCGGTGCAATGGACGGCGGGCACGACGCTTGGCGGCGCGCTTCCGGTCTTCGCCAGGCCGGCATGAGCGGGGCCGGCGCAATCAGGTAAGCCGCTTGTAGAACAGGGTGGTGGCGCAGAAGCCGCCTTCCGGCCACAGCGCGTAATTGGGGATGACACCGACACGCTGCCAGCCCAGGCGCGGATAGATCGCCTCGGCATCGCTGCCGGTTGCCGTGTCGAGCACGAGCAGGGTCTTGCCGCGGCTTGCCGCCTCACGCTCGGCGGCATCCATCAGCAGCCGGGCGAGCCCCTTGCCGCGGGCGGAGCGATGCACCAGCAGCTTCTTCAGGTCGCCGCGATGCGGCTGGTTCGGCATCTGTGCGGCGCCCACCTGGACGGTGCCGACGATCCTGCCGTCGAGTTCGGCAACCAGCAGCAGATTGCCGCCGGTGGCAACGGCATCGGCGACATCACGCCAATAGGGCTCGGCATCTTCAGGCCCATAGGGCTGCATGAAGCCGACGGAGGCGCCGCCCGCCACGCAATCGACAAGCACTTGCGAAAGGGCCGGAATGGCGGCGCGGGCCTCCTCGGCGGAAAGGGTACGAATAGCAGGCATGCTGTTCTCCTGAAATGAATACTGTTATCGGCCGCCGCGATCGAGCACGACGCAATAGCGTGCGGGCGCGTTGCCGGGATTGTGGAAGACGTGACCCTCGCCGACCGGCATGAAGAGGCAATCGCCCGGCCGCAGCCGGTAGACGATCTCAGCCGCCGTCATCTCCAGTTCGCCGTCGAACAGCCAGATATGCTGCGTCATGCCATGGGCGCTCGCATGCGGGGGGAAGCTGACGCGGGCGCCGGCCGGGAATTCAACCTCGACGATATCGACATCGGAGGCGGTGCCCGGGGGTGAAACAGACCGTCTGATATAACCGGTCTCCGGATCGCGCCAGACCTGCTGTTCCTGCCTCCGGGCGAGCGGCGAGGCCTGCCCCTCTTCCGCAAAGAAGGCCGACAGCGACAGGCCGAGCGCGGCGCAGATCCTTGCCAGCAGCGAGGCGGTCGGGCTCGCCTCCGCCCGCTCAATACGCGAGATCATCGCCCGGCTGACGCCGGAGGCCGCAGCAAGATCATCGAGCGTCAGAGCCTTTTCCTGCCGCAGCGTGCGGATGCGGATGCCGATCGCCTGTTCGAGTTCCGGTTCCATTTTCCAGCCCCGTTATTCCACTATAAGAGAAATACATTATCTGATGATGGAATCAAGTGTCTACGAAAAGCGGCCAAAACGCGGCTTGCTTTCGCCGCTGCGCCGTCCATATATGGCGGCGTAATCCGAGGAGAGAGTGATGGACGGCAGCATGCAGAGCACGGAAACGACGGAAAGCTTCACGGCTGCCGCCTGGGACAGGATCGCGCCGATCATGGCTGAAATCGAGGCGTTGCCGCTGCTGCAGCGCCTTTCGGACGGCACGCTGCCGCCCGAGGTTTTCCGGCACTACATCCTGCAGGATGCGCTCTACCTCAAGCATTATGCGCGATGCCTGGCGATCGTTGCGGCCAAGGCGCCCGACAATGCGCAGGTCCTGCGTTTTCTCGGTTCGGCGCAGAAGGCGATCACCGTCGAACAGGGCCTGCATGCCGGCTTCCTCACCCAGTTCGGCATCACCTCCGCCGATGTTACATCAGCCGAGCCCTCGCCTGCCGGCTTTGCCTATACGAACTTCCTGCTTGCCACCGCCTATCACAGCTCCTACGCGGTGGCGCTGTCCGCCATCCTTCCCTGCTTCTGGATCTACTGGCATGTCGGCGAAGCGATCAAGAACCGGCCTGTTATCGAGGGCAATGCCTTCCAGGCCTGGATCAACACCTATGGCGATCCGCAATTTGCCGCCGGTGCCCGCGAAGTGATCGCGCTGACCGACATTGCCGCCCGCGCCGCATCGCCGGTGGAACGGGCGCAAATGACCGATGTCTTCGTGCGCGCCTCGCAATATGAATGGATGTTCTGGGATTCGGCCTGGCGGCTGGAGACGTGGCCGGTCTGATAGGCGCCGACACAGGACGAAATAGCGTAAACAGCGGGATAATTACCGCTTTGCGGCAGGGGGCGGCGCTGCTATATGGCGCGCATGAGCACCAATTCCACCACTCCGCTGTCCCATATCCGCAACTTTTCGATCGTGGCCCATATCGACCACGGCAAATCGACGCTGGCCGACCGCCTGATCCAGACGACGGGCGGCCTTGCCGAGCGCGAAATGTCCGAGCAGGTGCTCGACAATATGGATATCGAGCGCGAGCGCGGCATCACCATCAAGGCCCAGACCGTGCGCCTGCACTACCAGGCTAATAACGGCGAGAAATACATTCTCAACCTGATCGACACGCCCGGCCACGTCGACTTCGCCTATGAAGTCTCGCGGTCGCTGTCGGCCTGCGAGGGTTCGCTGCTTGTCGTCGATGCCAGCCAGGGCGTCGAAGCGCAGACACTCGCCAACGTCTACCAGGCGATCGACAACAATCACGAGATCGTCACCGTCCTCAACAAGATCGACCTGCCGGCCGCCGAACCCGACCGCATCAAGGAGCAGATCGAGGAAGTGATCGGCATCGACGCTTCGGAGGCGGTGCTGATTTCGGCAAAGACCGGCCTTGGCATTCCCGACGTGCTGGAGGCGATCGTCCACAAGCTGCCGGCGCCGAAGAGCCCGGGCGGCGAAAAGGCGCCGCTGAAGGCGCTGCTGGTCGACAGCTGGTACGACGCCTATCTCGGCGTCATGGTTCTGGTCCGCGTCATCGACGGCGTGCTGACCAAGGGCCAGACGGTGCGGATGATGGGCACCGATGCGAAATACCAGGTGGAGCGCGTCGGCGTGCTGACGCCGAAGATGGTCAATATCGACCGCCTCGGCCCCGGCGAGATCGGCTTCATCACCGCCTCGATCAAGGAAGTGGCCGATACCCGCGTCGGCGACACGATCACCGAAGACAAGCGGCCGACGGCCCAGGCGCTGCCGGGCTTCAAGCCGGCCCAGCCGGTGGTGTTCTGTGGCCTCTTCCCGGTCGATGCCGCCGATTTCGAGGATCTGCGCGCCGCCATGGGCAAGCTTCGCCTCAACGACGCCTCCTTCTCCTTCGAAATGGAATCATCGGCGGCACTCGGCTTCGGTTTCCGCTGCGGCTTCCTCGGCCTGCTGCATCTCGAAATCATCCAGGAACGGCTGGAGCGCGAGTTCGACCTCGACCTCATCGCCACCGCACCCTCCGTCGTCTACAAGATGTACATGACCGACGGCACGGAGCGTGAGCTGCACAATCCGGCCGACATGCCAGATGTCGTCAAGATCTCGGAAATCCACGAGCCGTGGATCCGCGCGACGATCCTGACGCCCGACGACTATCTCGGCAGTATCCTGAAGCTCTGCCAGGACCGGCGCGGCATCCAGATCGAACTCACCTATGTCGGCACGCGCGCGATGCTGACCTACGACCTGCCTCTCAACGAAGTCGTGTTCGATTTCTACGACCGGCTGAAGTCGATCTCGAAGGGCTATGCCTCCTTCGACTACACGCTGACCGACCACCGCGAGGGCAACCTCGTAAAGATGTCGATCCTCGTCAACGGCGAACCGGTCGACGCGCTGTCGATGATGGTGCACCGGACGGCTGCCGAAAAGCGCGGCCGCGACATGTGTGAGAAGCTCAAGGAGCTGATCCCGAAGCACATGTTCAAGATCCCGATCCAGGCCGCGATCGGCGGCAACGTCATTGCCCGCGAGACGATCTCGGCGCTGCGCAAGGACGTCACCGCGAAATGCTACGGCGGCGACGCCACCCGCAAGCGCAAGCTGCTCGACAAGCAGAAGGCCGGCAAGAAGCGCATGCGCCAGTTCGGCAAGGTGGAGATCCCCCAGGAAGCCTTCATCGCCGCGCTGAAGATGGGCGACGAATAACGCTTCTCAACGGTATCTTATGCGCATACGATGTGCGCATAAGATTGCGGAGATCGTTATGGCTCAGCAGACGAGAAAAGCAGCGAACCTTTCTCTTGATGAAGGTCTCGTTTCCCAGGCGCGCGAGCTCAAGATCAACATATCCCGGGCGGCGGAAGATGGTATCGCACAGGCCATAAAGGCGGAGCGCGAGCGGCTTTGGCGTATCGAGAACGCCGAGGCTATTGCCGCTTCCAATGCCTATGTCGAAAAGCACGGTCTGCCGTTTCAGAAATATCGACAGTTCTGATGGCTCGGTTTCATGTTTACAATCTCATGCATACCGACGCGCTTGCCCTCGATCTGCAGTTCGACTTGCTTGGTGAGCTGACAACGCGGACCCTGGCGCCGATGCTTCCATTGCAAGCGCTTCCCAAAATCATGCGTCAGCTCAATCCACAATTCGTGATCAATGACCTGCCCTATGTGATGGCTACCCAATTCACCGGCGCAATTTCCGTAAAGGAGATTGGAGGCGTGGTGGCGGATCTTACCGCCGACAGTGATCGAATTATCGCCGCCGTCGATTTTCTCTTCCAGGGTTTCTGAGCCTCATCCCCTGCCCATATATTCCTTCACCAGCCCCTCATAGGCGTCCATTTCGGGCAGCGCCGCGTAGCTGTACACCGCCCCGGTCTCGGCGAAGGACAGCTTCTCGCTTGTCCAGGTTTCGATGAAGGGCGTGAACCAGCTCGGATCGTCGAGCATGGTCGCGCGCAGATTGACGAACCAGTCCATGCCTTCCGGCCGGGTGAACATCCAGCTCATGCAATGCGGGCAGAAATAATGCTTCGTGACGCCATGCAGGCCGCCGATCACCGGCTCGCCTTGCGTCACCTCGAAGCCTTCGCTTGGGATGGCCGCACTCAGCGAATAGGCGCTTGATGTCATCTTCTGGCACCCCGTGCAATGGCAGGCCATGGTGAGCAGCGGCGGAGCGCTGATCTTCAATCGCACCCGGCCGCAACGGCAGCCACCCTCCATCGGTAAATTCAGTTCGTTCATGCTTCCCTCCCGTTTTGCCCTCTGATCTAGCGGAATGATCGCCGCTGTCGAGATGGCGAGGGGCCATCACGGGATAGGAGCCGGCGTTAGCGGATGCGGGCCGGATTGCCGACTACGGTTGCGCCGGCCGGCACATCCCTGGTGACCACCGCACCGGCGCCGACAATCGCACCGTCGCCGATGGTGACGCCGCCGAGGATGATGGCGCTGCCACCGATCCAGACGTCGTTGCCGATGGTGACTGGCCGAGCGATCTCGATGCCCATGCTGCGAAGCGCCGGCTCCTTGTGATGCTCGGCGCAATAGATCTGCACCCCCGGGCCGAACATGCTGCGATCACCGATCGTCACCCGGCCGGAATCGAGGATGGTGCAGCCGGCATTGAAATAGACGCGTTCGCCGAGAGTGATGTTGATGCCGTAGGAGCAGTGAAACGGTGCTTCGATGAAGACATTGAGTGCTGCCTGCGCAAAGAGTGCCCTCAGGGCCGGCGCCATCGCGCCGCGCTCATCCGGCGGCAGCGTGTTGTGCGCATGGACGACCATGCGCGCCTGCCGGCGCAAGAGATCGAGCTCGTCATCGAGGCAGCAATACCATTCGCCTGCCGCCATCTTTTCGCGTTCACTGGCCGCCATCGCATCACCCCTCACGCCGAGGCCTGCGACAGCATTTCGACGTCTTCCCGTTCGATCAGGCTGACCCAGGCGCGCGCAATGGCAAGGCCCGCGGCATCGGCGGCTCCGCCATGCCTTGCCGCCAGCTCTGCATGGTTCTCCAGCCAGCCCGGCGCAATACGCGCGATCGTGTCGGGAAATTCGGCCTTCCATTGCTCGACGACGTCCGAATTGGCCTCGAAATGGAACTGGGTGCCATAGACGGCGCGACCGATGCGGAAGGCCTGGTTCTCGGCGACGGGGCTCGAGGCGAGACGCACCGCGCCCTCAGGCAGGGAAAACGTGTCGGCATGCCATTCGAAGATGGTGAACTCGCCGCCAAGCGCCGACAGCAGCGGATCGGCCCGGCCATCGACGGTGACGCCGATCCGGTGCCAGCCGAATTCGCGAGCGATCCCTAAGTGATTGTCGGCGCCATAAGCGCGGGCGAGAATCTGGCTGCCGAGGCAGATGCCGAGCACGGCCTTGCCGGCATCGCCGAAGCGGCGCGTGAGCCGGGCGAGCTCCGGCAGATAGGGATGGGTTTCGTCATCCAGCGCGCTCTGCTCGCCGCCGAGAACGACCAGCGCGTCATGGCCCGATATATCCAGCGGCAGGATGCCGTCCTGCCACACCCGGAACCACTCGATCTCCGCTCCCGCCTCGTCGAGCGCTGCGGCAAGCGCGCCGAGGCCGGTATTTCGCATATTTTCGATGACTGCGACGCGCATGGGCTCTTCCTGGTATGGCCGACCATCGGAAGAGACCATGGCGGAGGACGGCGCGCAAGACGCCAGAACAGGATTCAGGCTTTAGGCCGGTTCGGCCCAAAATCTGAATCCTGTTCTTAATTAAATAGTTGGAGCATGATGTCGCCCGAAAACCGCTCACACTTTTCGGCATCATGCTCTAGCGAGGGCGATTGCGCGCACGCGCCACAGGGCTTAAATCTCAACAAACGAAAGGACATCGCCATGACCGAAAAAGCCCGCGTCACGATCCTCTACTGCACCCAGTGCAACTGGCTGCTGCGCGCCAGCTGGATGGCGCAGGAGCTTCTGCACACCTTTTCCGACAGCCTCGGTGAAGTGGCGCTGATCCCCGCCACCGGCGGCAATTTCGAGATCCGCGTCAATGGCGATCTGATCTGGGAGCGCAAGCGCGACGGCGGCTTTCCCGGGCCGAAGGAGCTGAAGCAGCGGGTCCGCGACATCGTCGAGCCCGGCCGAGATCTCGGCCATGTCGACCGCGCCTCGCTCGAAAGCTAATCACGACGATCAGCGATAGGGCGAGCGGCAGGTCTTGTAGATGCCCTCATAGGTGAGGAACCGATCCGTCCGCGGATTGTAGGAGCGGTACTCGTTGCTGCACCAGGCGGCATGGCTGTTCATGTCGCGCGCCTTCGGCTGCACCCTTTGCACCGGCGGCGGATCATAGGTCAGCTGCGGCGGCCCGGCAGCGCCCGGCCGGTAATAGGTCGGCCCCGCGCCGCGCGGGCGGTAGTTCGGCTGGACATAGGCGGGGCGATGCCATTGCTGCGGCCCGAACCCGAAGCAGCCGCGAAAATCGCAAAGCGTCGAGCCGGTATTGAGCGGCCCGACCCCGGGCTTGCCCAGCTTCAGCGAATCGGCCCCGGCGACGGCGGGTGACAAAACGGCCAAGAGACCGGCGAGCAGAAGCGTGCGGGGAGCAAGCATGATGCATTCCTTTCGATATTTCCTCTATATAGGGCGTGCCAACCGGAGCGCTATGCCCACCCTTCGGCGCTCCCTCGCATGTGATCGGCCGCTTTTTCGCCAACTGTCAGAAAAACTTCAAAAACCCAGTTGACAGTCAGGGGCCACCCCCTTACATCGCTCTCCGTCGCCCAGATGGCGGAATTGGTAGACGCGCCAGCTTCAGGTGCTGGTACCCGAAAGGGTGTGGAGGTTCGAGTCCTCTTCTGGGCACCATTCCATTCTTGATCGCTACCAAGATCAAGGAGTTAAGCCTTTTCAACTAAAGTTGCGCAGGTGCCTTGCAACAAAGGCCAGTCGCGATGCGCGCAAGGGCTTGTTCGCTCAATAGCTCCCAAGAATTCTCCGAAGTCCTCATTTCTAGACGCTTATTCCCGCCGCTCTTGATAGCTGGCCTGCATTGACTCCCTCACCCCCAAATGCGAACATAAAGCGAACAAAATGGAGTCTTGCTGATGATCCGATACGCCGCACCCGCCGCCAGCCACCCCGAGCCTATAAAGGTCCGCGAGGTGTCAGCTGCCAAGCCGGCCATTGAAATACCGCCCCCCAAGCCGGTCATTGAGGTAGCCGCTGCGGCGCCTGCGGCCGGCCTGCTGCTGCCCAGCTCCGAGGCAGACGAGTTCGGCTCCGACACTCTGCCGAAAACCACCAAGCCAGCACGCCGTGCGGCAACAAAGCGCAAGTCCAAGGTCGTCAAGGCAGACGACGCTCCACTCCAGCTTAATCTGGAGACTTAGCCGCAACGATCCGACCAAGGTATGGCAGCGCCTGGGAACTCCCACCATAATCTATGTAGCACTTCGGAATCCCGAAGCGGGGGAATTTCGAGATCCCGAAGTGGGATTTTTTCTTTCTGCCGACGCGCTCGCCTTTGTCCGCAGCCATCGGCCGGCGGAATGGGTCCGGCGCCGCCCTATCCAGGTCAGCCGCTGTCTGTGCCGTCAGCCACTGGAGTCCACCACAACAGCGCGACATTGCAGCAGTCGGCCCGAAGCGTTCACCGCACCGGCTGATAGTGGCCGCGCAGCGGGACCTTGTCGTCCATCGAGATGAAGCCGTCGCGTTCGCAGACATACATCAGCGTCGGCATGCCGCCGGAGCGGAAGATCTCGTCGTAACGGCGGCGGATCTGCACGGTTTCGGTGCGGCAATTGTAGGAATCCTCCTCTTTCTTGTCCGGCTGCGCCTTGACGCCGGGAAGACCCTTATAGGGATAGAGGGGTTGAACGCCGGAATCGACGGATTTCGTCCAGTCGACGGCAAAGGCGGACGGTGGTGCGAGGCTCGAGACGGCAACGAGCGATATCAGAAGCATCATCAACAGCCGCATGGGAACTCTCCTGCCGGCAATTGGCCGCTCTTCCGATGTAGGAAAACCGACGACCGTCATCAAGCGGCCGCAGCGGGGGACTTCCTGAAATAACTTCTGATGACGGGATGTCCGAAGAGACCGGCAAGGATCGCAGAACCGGCGCCGATGACGAAACCGGCGAGAAAACCGCCGATGACGCCGGCAACCAATAGAATCGTCTTTCCGGGACCGTCTCCCTTGACCGGCGGCTCGGCCGGCGAAATGACGCGAATGTTACTCTGGTTGAAGTTCTGCTCCTCGCTCGTCTGGCCAGAGCGTTTCAGCACCGTCTCGTAAATATCGCGCGCCGCCGTCGCCTTGCGCTGCAATTCGTTCAATTCCACCTGCTTGTCGGAGGTACTCGCCTGCAGCGCCTTCTGCACGGCAAGTTCCTTGGCGATGCTGTCCTCGGCCGCCTTCGCCTGCTCGTATTCGCCCCTTGCCGAGGTGGCGAGACGCTGCAATTCACCCTTGATTTCGCCTGATATGCTCTGGAGCGACGAGCGGGCCGCCTGCAGGCGCGGATGACGCGTGCCCATCTGGCTTTCGAGGCTGCCGACGGCGGCGGCCTGGGTGGCATATTGCTGACGCAGGCTGACCAGCGGCGAGGTGACGCCGCCCTCCGCCTGGTTTCCGGCGACGATGTCCTCGACGCGGAGATTGGCGACGGCATCGGCGCGCGCCTTCGCCTGGATGGTCTTTTCCTGTGCCGTCACCAGCATCGTGTTCAGCGAGACGAGCCGCTGGTCGGAGATCAGGTTACCTTCTGTCGCGGCCATGTCGTTGTCGGCGCGGAAGGTTTCGACTGCCTGTTCGGCCTCCAGCACCTTCTGGCGCAGGTCGTTGAGGCGTCCATCAAGTGTCGAGGAGGTGTTTTCGTAAATGCCGTTCGAGGCGCTGTTCTCTTCCTCGGTGAAGGAGGTGACGACCTGGTTGGCAAGCCTTGCGGATTTTTCGGGATCATTGGTCGTGGCGGCAAGCGAGACGACATAGGTGCCGGCCTCACGGGTGATGACCAGCGCCTTTTGCAGTGTGCCTATCACGGCGGCGCCATCCGTGCGGCCGCCGGTGAATTCGGGATCCTGGTCGAGCTTCATGGCTTCAGCGACGCGCCGCAGCACATTGCCCGAGGTCAGGATCTGCACCTGGCTATCGATCAGCGCCGAGATCATTTCCGGCGAGGGACCCGAAGATTGCGCGCTGGTATCGGCAAGGCCGATCTGGCGCGGGTCGAAATAGAGGCTACTGACGGCGGTGAATTTCTGGGCGATGCGCGGCGCCACCGCCCCGCCTGCCACAGCTCCGAGAAGCGCCAGGCCCAGCACGATCAGCCGTCGGCTCCAGATCGCGGCGATACTCGAGCGGAGGTCGAGAAGTGGTGCGGCAGGCGCGGATGCTGCGTTCGACGGCGCTTCGACGACAGGTTGTTTTGGAAGCGGCGGCGGAGGTGCCGGACGCTCATATTGGCGGGTTTCCGCAATACTTGCCGGCGGCACGAAAGGGGGCGAAGCGGGTTCGGGCGACGGCCGGACGAAATCATCCGGGCGGATGACGGGACTGCGCATGCGCACGCCTTCCGGCGCAGTCTGAGATGGCTCAAAACTGCGCCAGCCAGGGAGCCGGCTTACCCTGTTCCTGTCATACTGGTTCATACGCGCACTCGTGTCCCGCCCAGCGTGAAAGACTGAAGCCGAGGTGCTGATACTTTAGAAATTCTTAGCTAACGGACCGTTAAAATAACTTCAGCGACGCCGACGTTGCGATTGCCGCGATAGCGAGGATAACCATGAGGACGACACGACATCTGACAGCGCTGCTGCTTGCGGCCGCTCTCACCCCGTCGCCGGCCCTTGCGGCTGGGGCTCCCTGTTATCGCGGCGTCAATTTGTCCGGCGGCGAATATGGCGAGCGCGGCGGCATCTATGGCACCAACTATACCTATCCCGGCGAAGACACGATTAGCTATTTCGCCAAAAAGGGCATGACGATCATCCGACTGCCCTTCCGCTGGGAGCGGCTGCAGTCCGCGCTCGGCGGGCGGCTCGACGAGGACGAGCTCAAGCGGCTCAAAGATACCATCGGCCTCATTCGCAAACACGGCATGGCGGTTCTGCTCGACCCGCATAATTTCGGCTATTACGACAAGACCCAGGTCGGCACGGCGCCGGCAACGGATGCCGCCTTCGGGGATTTCTGGGCAAGGCTCGCCGTCGAATTCGCCAATCAGGACGGTGTTCTCTTCGGCCTGATGAACGAACCGCACGACATCAAGGCGACCGACTGGCTGGATGCCGCCAATGCGGCGATCCGCAGCATCCGCGCCGTCGGCGCCCGCAACCTCATCCTCGTGCCGGGCACAGCCTGGAGCGGCGCGTCAAGCTGGGAAAAGGATGTGATCGGCGGCGCTAATGGCACGGTGATGCTCGGTGTGCGCGATCCGCTCGATTTCTACGCCTATGAGGTCCACCAGTATCTCGATGCCGATTCCTCCGGCACCCATCCGACCTGCGAAGGCTCGACTGCTGCGGTCGAGGCGATCGCCGGGGTGACCACCTGGCTGAAGCGGAACCACAAGCGCGGCTTTCTCGGTGAATTCGGCGCCTCCGACGACAAGGACTGCATGAGCGGGTTGACCGAAATCTACGCCACCATGACTGATAATAGCGACGTCTGGCTCGGCTGGTCCTACTGGGCGGCCGGCGAATGGTGGCCGGCGGACGAGCCCTTCAACGTCCAGCCGCGCAAGGGCCCCGAGCGGCCGCAGATGCGGCTTCTTGCCGAGGCGGCAAAAGCCGATACCGGCACTTGCTCCGCCGTCAAGCCTGCGGGGAAATGAGCATGGCAGTCGCCGATCACAGGACAGCGACATTCACTGTAGCCGGCAACCGGCTCGATGCTGCCCGCGGGGCATCACGCACCGATCATACGGTGCTCTGGCTCGGCCTGCTCTCCGTGCTCTACAACGGCATTCTGGCCTTCATCAACCACAACATCGTGCCGCTTTCGATGACGCATGTCGCCGCCAGCGAAGGCCTGATCATGGCGAGCGCCATCATCTACATCCTGCACAAGGGGATCTACGAGACTGACCTGCCGGCCTTCCTGTTCCTGCTGTTCACGCTCATCGTGACCATCTATGTCAGCGTGCTCAACCGCATGCTGTTCATCGATCACTTCCGCAACGTGCTGATCATCTTCTGCTTTACCGGGCTCGGCGGCTGGAGCAACGAGAAAACGATGAAGCTCGCCTTTCGCTGGGCAAGTCTTGCCGTCATGATCTTCCTGATCTTCGAGATCATCAGCGTGCCGTTCTATGTCAGCATCGTCCACCCGTCCGATTATTTCGCCAATACGCGTGGGCTGCTGCCGCTGAGCTACAACACGACGGGCCTCTTTCAGAACGCGCTCGGCTTTCCCGAGCGCTTCTCCTTCGGCATCATCGACCATCGTTCTTCCTCGATCTTCCTCGAACAGGTATCGCTGGCCAATTTCTGCGGCGTGATCGCGGTCTACCTGATTTCGATGTGGGAGAGGCTTGGCCGCTGGGACCGGTTGCTGATGATCAGCACGGCCGTGCTGATCCTGGTGACGAACGACACACGCACGATGCTGATCTTCTGCTTTGCCTGCATCGTCGGCTACTTCGTCTTTCCGAAGATCCCGAAGAATTTCAATCTGGCGCTGATGCCGCTGATCGTCGCCGCCGGCTTCCTCGTCTACGTGATGAAACCCAATGCGACGGGCGACAATTTCACCGGCCGCATCAACCTGACGATGAAGAAGATCATGGAGCTCGATCCGCTTGCCATCCTTGGACTTTCGGTCGACCGGGTCGCCGAATTCGCCGACAGCGGCTATGTCTACCTGATCTACGCGGCGACGATCTTCGGCGTCATCGCCTTGTGGCTGTTCGTCTGCCTCTTTCCCGCCGGGCGCACGGCGGCGCAGCGGCGCTGCGCCCATTCACTTTCTCTTTTCATTTTTCTGAATATGATGATCGGGGGAACCGCGGTCTTCTCGATGAAGATCGCCGGTCTCCTATGGTTCGTCGTCGGATATATGCGCTTCCACGACAGCCCGCGCATCCGGCAGGGTCGTCCGGCAGATGTATTGAGTTGACCGCAGCGGCGCCTGTCCGCGCGAGCCCGAGGGAGCAAGACGCTCGATGCTTGTCCAGCTTCAATATCTGCGCGCCATCGCGGCGCTGATGGTCGTCTATTTCCACGCGATATTGCAGCTTGCCAAGGTCAATCCCGCGGTCGACGCCACCGCCTTCATCTATGGCGAAACCGGCGTCGACATCTTCTTCGTCCTGAGCGGTTTCGTGATGTGGCTGACGACGAGCGGACGCGCGATGAGCCCGGTCGATTTCGCCCGGCGGCGCATCAAAAGGATCGTGCCGCTCTACTGGCTGGCGACACTGTTTTCGGCGACTGTGGCGCTGGTGGCCCCGTCATTGTTGAAATCGACGGTGTTCGACCTGCCGCATCTCATTGCCTCGCTGTTCTTCCTGCCATGGGCCAATCCCGCCGATCCCAGCACGATCACGCCGGTGGTCGTTCCGGGCTGGACGCTGAATTACGAAATGTTCTTCTACTTGGTCTTTGCGCTTCTGCTGCCGCTGCAGGAAGTTCGCCGCATCCCCGCGATGTTTGCCGTCTTTGCCGTTATCCTGATCACCTGCCGGCTGCTGCCGGAAACGACTGTGAGCCGGTTCTACCGCGAGCCGATCATGCTGGAGTTTCTCGCCGGTGTCGTGCTCGGCTGGCTCTACGGACAGAAGGTCCTGCTGCCGAACCGCTGGGCTTGGGCGGCCCTTGCCATCGGCTTCGCCTTTCTCTTCATCAACGAGGCGCTGATGCCGCCGGAAAGCCGGTTCTACGCCTGGGGTATTCCGGCGATCTTCATCATCTACGGCGCCGTCTCCATCGATTTTTCCAGGCTGCCGGTTGTGGGATGGCTGAACTACCTCGGCGACTGCTCCTACAGCATCTATATCACCCACGCCTTCACGCTGGCTTTTCTGAGGGTCGCCGCCGATCGGCTGCCGATCGGCATCCTGCAGCAGCCCGTGCTCTTCGTCATCCTCTCGCTGGTGCTCTCGTCGATCGGCGGCTCAATTATCCATGAGATCACGACGCCTCGCCGGAAAGCGGCCGTGGCGAGCCGGCCGCCGGCCTAAAGCGCGTCGAAGGCGAGAATACGCATCCAAGCGGCGCTGACGGTACAGTTTTTCGCGCAACTTCTCCTAAGCTTCAGACTTGGCAAATGAGAGAACTTGCAGAAACGTGATGGTTTCTCTTGCAATTTGTCGCATGAATGAAAGTGCGCCGGCCTATTCGCGGCCCGGGCTTTGATCTAAGCACGGCGGCGGCCTTGGAGAGGGAAAGACATGACAAGTTACGTATTGACGGTATCCTGCAAATCGACACGCGGCATCGTCGCGGCGATTTCGAGCTATCTGGCAGACAAGGGCTGCAACATCGTCGACAGCTCGCAGTTCGACGATCTCGATACCGGCAAGTTCTTCACGCGAGTGAGCTTCATCTCCGAGGAAGGCGTGCCCCTTGCCGAACTCAAGGAAGGCTTCGAGCCGATCTCTAAGCGGTTCGCCATGGATGCCGAGATCCATGACGGCAACGCCCGCATGAAGGTGCTGTTGATGGTGTCGCGCTTCGGCCATTGTCTCAACGACCTGCTCTACCGCTGGAAGATCGGCGCACTGCCGATCGATATCGTCGGCGTCGTCTCCAACCATTTCGATTACCAGAAGGTCGTGGTCAACCACGACATCCCCTTCCACCACATCAAGGTGACGAAGGAGAACAAGCTGCAGGCCGAAGGCCAGATCATGGATATCGTCGAACAGACCGGTACGGAGCTGATCGTTCTCGCCCGCTACATGCAGGTGCTTTCGGATGCGATGTGCCAGAAGATGTCTGGCCGGATCATCAACATCCACCATTCCTTCCTGCCGAGCTTCAAGGGCGCCAATCCTTACAAACAAGCCTACGGCCGGGGCGTGAAGCTGATCGGGGCGACGGCGCATTACGTCACCGCCGATCTCGACGAGGGCCCGATCATCGAGCAGGATACAGCGCGCATCACCCATGCGCAGTCGCCCGACGACTATGTGTCGATCGGCCGCGACGTCGAAAGCCAGGTGCTGGCCCGTGCCATCCACGCCCATATCCATCACCGCACCTTCCTGAACGGCAACCGCACCGTGGTCTTTCCGGCAAGCCCCGGCGGCTACGCGTCCGAACGCATGGGTTGAGCGCCGCCTAAACCTTGCATCTCTTTTGCTGGCGAATGACAATCTCCCGTTGCCTGCCGGCGGCAAGTACTTGATTATCGCGTTCAATAGGTAATCGAATCATGCTGCGGGAGGGGGTGTCATGACCGACGAGGCGCTTGTTGATCGCATGGCGCTGCCGCGTCCCGACGTCACCGCTAGCGACGCGGAAGAGATACTCCTTGCTCATTACAGCCTATCCGGCACGCTTACCGAACTCGGCAGCCAGCAGGATCGAAACTATCGCGTCGATAACGATCGTGGCCGCTACGTCCTGAAGATCTGCCATGCAGCCTACGAGACCCGCGAGCTCGAAGCGCAGAATGCGGCGATCCGTCACCTCAAAAGCCGGCAAGATGCGCCGCGCGTTCCGCAGGTGATCCCCACTAATGACGGGCGGGAGATCGTCGTCCTGACCGTGCGCGGGCGGGGCTATCAGGTCCGGCTGCTGGAATATCTGGAAGGCCAGGGGCTGACAGAACTGACGTATCTGGCACCGGCCTCCGTTGCGGCCCTCGGCGCGCTCTGCGCCAGGCTGGCGCTGGCGCTTGCCGATTTCAACCATCCCGGTCTCGACCGCAGCCTGCAATGGGATCTCAGGCGCGCCGGGCCGGTCGCGGTGCAGCTGCTGTCCGCGATCACCGACAGTGCGGCGCGCGACCGGATCGCCAAGACCATGGTGATGGCCATTCGCCGCATCCAGCCCTTGGCGGCATCGCTTCGGCTGCAGGCCGTGCATCATGACGTCACCGGCGACAATGTCGTCGGCCACCGCGACGCCCGTGGCCATACTATCCCCGACGGGGTGATCGATTTCGGCGACATCATCCGCGGCTGGCTGGTCGGCGACCTCGCCGTCACATGCGCTTCGCTGCTGCATCAGGCGGATGGCGACCCTTTTTATATCCTGCCAGCCGTCACCGCCTATCAGGCGATCTATCCGCTGACCGAGGAGGAGCTGAAGGCGCTCTGGCCGTTGACCGTCGCGCGCGCGGTCATTCTCGTCGCCAGCAGCGAGCAGCAGATTTCGGTCGATCCCGATAATGACTATGTCCGCGGCAACCTCAAGCACGAGCGGGCGATCTTCGATACGGCGATGTCCGTTCCCTTCGAACTCATGGAAGCCGCGATCCTCAAGGCGGCCGGCGCAGACGTTGCCGCCCCGGAAGCATCGGGATGGCTGCCGTTGCTGCCGGACATCGATCCCGCCGGGATCGCTTATGTCGATCTTGGGGTGCGGAGCCCGCATTTTTCTGCCGGCAACTGGCTGAATACCGACATGGACTGGCGGCTGCTTGCCCGCGTGGCAACGGAAAACGGCATCGCAGCGACGCGCTATGGCGAATATCGGCTTTCCCGCGCGAGCTTGGGAAATGCGACGGGACAGGCAACCTGCGCCCTGCATATCGACATTTGCCTCGCGGCAGGCAACGCGATTGCTGCACCCTTTGCCGGCCGCATCGGCTGGAAGGACCAGCATCTGACGCTTGCCAGCGACAGCATGACCCTGCATCTCGATGGGCTCGATCTCTCGGTCGAGGATGGAGCTGAGGTGGCCGCCGGCGATCCGCTCGGCACGGTTTTCGGAGAGGCTGCGTCGCTCGGCGGGTTGCGCGTCCAGCTTTGCAGCGTCGCAGGTCTCGAACCGCCGCTTTTTGCCACGCCGCGCACGGCCGCGGCCTGGTCGGCGCTCTGCCCCTCACCCTCGCTCCTTCTCAGCCCGGAAGCCGATGCACCGAGATCTGATACCGCAGAACTGCTCGCCAGGCGGCAGGCGCATCTCGCAAGGCCGCAGAAGAGCTATTACGCGGCGGCGCCGCAGATCGAGCGCGGCTGGCGAGAGCATCTGTTCGATGTCGAGGGCCGCGCCTATCTCGACATGGTCAACAACGTCACCATTCTCGGCCATGGCCATCCCAGGTTCGCGGCAGCGATCCACGCCCAATGGCTGCGGCTCAACACGAATTCGCGCTTCCACTATGCCGCGATCACGGAATTTTCCGAACGCCTCGCTGCCCTGTCGCCGGACGGGCTCGACGCGGTCTTCCTGGTCAACAGCGGCTCGGAGGCGAATGATCTGGCGCTTCGGCTGGCGCAAGCCCATAGCGGCGCGCGCAAAATGCTCTGCCTGCTCGAAGCCTATCATGGCTGGTCGGCGGCGAGCGACGCCGTCTCCACCTCGATCGCCGACAATCCGCAGGCACCGACCACCCGGCCGGACTGGGTGCATACCGTCGTTTCGCCGAACACCTATCGCGGCGACTTCCGTGGTCCCGATACGGCAGCGGATTATCTCGGCATGGCGACGCCGGTGCTGGAGGCAATTGATGCTGCGGGCGAAGGCCTTGCGGGCTTCATCGCCGAATCGGTCTACGGCAATGCCGGCGGCATTCCGCTGCCGGACGGTTATCTCAGGGAAATCTACGCGCAGGTACGCGCTCGCGGCGGCCTCTGCATCGCCGATGAGGTGCAGGTCGGCTATGCCAGGCTCGGGCATTATTTCTGGGGCTTCGAGCAGCAAGGGGTCGTGCCTGATATCATCACCGTCGCCAAAGGCATGGGCAACGGCCATCCGCTCGGCGCCGTCATCACCACGCGGGAGATTGCGCAATCGCTAGAGAAGGAGGGCTCTTTCTTTTCCTCCACGGGCGGCAGCCCCGTCAGCTGCATCGCCGGCATGGCGGTGCTCGACATCATGGCCGAGGAAAAGCTGCAGGAAAATGCCCGGACAGTCGGCGATCATCTGAAGGCGCGGCTCGCCGCGCTGATCGACCGTCATCCGATTGCGGGCGCCGTGCACGGCATGGGCCTCTATCTCGGCCTCGAATTCGTCCGCGACAGAACGACGCTGGAGCCGGCGACGGAAGAGACGGCTGCAATCTGCGACCGGCTTCTCGAACTCGGCGTCATCATGCAGCCGACCGGCGATCACCAAAATGTGCTGAAGATCAAACCGCCGCTCTGCCTCAGCATCAACAGCGCCGATTTTTTCGCGGACATGCTGGAGAAGGTGCTCGAAGAAGGCTGGTGACACAGGGCTTCCAGCATTAACCAAATCGGTCATTTCGAGGCATGTCGATTTTTAATGAAACGGGCCATTGCCTGATACAGCAAGGCTTCCTATGTCTGCCGCTGTGATCGATCGAACTTCCGATTCTGTCATGCGAATTTAACGAAGGACTGATATGTTTCTTTCTGTAAGTTCGGGCTACGACGGAATGAATTTTTTCAGATCGTCGATATTTTGACACGTTTCGGAATATGTTTCCGATAGGCTATCGGGTAATCTCTACCAAGATAGTAGATTATTGAAGACAGCCATCACCGGCCCCGGGCTGCACCGGGACCTCTCAAGTGCAACGCCAACACAAGGAACGAGCATGATAGACATCGATATTCTCGCCGATCTCCTTGGGCGATCTGTGCTTGGCAATGACCGTCCGGGCGCCCTCTCCCGCCCGAACTGTCGAATGTGACGTTCGTCCTCCTTTCAACGGTACCAGACAAGTCAATTCGCCATGGCTGCGCATGTCGCGCGGCAGGAGTTCTATCTATGAAGAAGCAAGTTATCGAATATGCAGGCGTTCCCGTCGGGATCGTCATTCCCGATGAAGACCGGCTGAAGTTCATCGCCGTGAAATTTCATGTCCACGACCTCGACGAGCAGCGTTTCGGCTCGCCCGACGAGGTGCGGCTGGCCATCCATGACCTGATGACCCGCCGTCATCCGAAGCCGCTTCATGCCTGAGGGCATGAGGCCGCTATTGGCATTCGCGGCTTTTCCCGATGTCCGACCGGTCCCGCCAAATGGGGCCGGTCTTGTTTTTTGAGGGCAATTGCAGTCCTATCGGCGGCCTTTCCGCATAAGGATCCGCCCTTGCCCGATCTTCTGAACCTCATCACCGACATCGAAGGCGTTTCCGTCGGCCATGCAACCGACCTTGCGCTCGGTTCCGGCGTCACGGTCATCATCTTCGACGAACCGGCCGTCGCATCCGGCACGGTGCTCGGCGGTGCGCCCGGCGGGCGCGACACCGGCCTGCTCGATCCGTCGATGACCGTCAATGCCGTGGATGCCTTCGTGCTCTCCGGCGGCTCGGCCTTG
>NZ_JALBGX010000082.1:0-30303 GCF_023006465.1 Rhizobium sp. PRIMUS64
GCTCACTCGGACCGGGCTCGACGCGTCACCGGAAACCCCGCTTGCGGCACTCTCCGGCGGGCAGCGCACACGTGCCGGGCTGGCGGCGCTGATCTTTACCGAACCGGATTTCCTGCTGCTCGACGAACCCACAAACAATCTCGATCGCGAAGGCCGCGAGGCGGTGATCGCGCTGATGTCAGGCTGGCGGGCCAGCGCCATCATCGTCAGCCATGACCGGGAACTGCTCGAAAGCGTCGACGCGATCGTCGAACTGACCTCGCTCGGCGCCACGCGCTTCGGCGGCAACTGGAGCCATTATCGCGAGCGCAAGGCCCTCGAGCTCGTGGCGGCACAGCATAATCTCACTGAAGCCGAAAAACGCATGGCCGAGGTGGCAAAGAAGGCGCAGGCGACGGTGGAGCGCCAGGCGCAGAGGGACAGCACCGGGCGGAAGATGGCCGCCAAGGGCGGCATACCGCGCATCATGCTCGGCGGCATGAAGGAGCGGAGCGAAACGACCGGTGGCGACAATGCCCGCCTCGCCGACCGCCGGCGCGCCCAGGCCCTGGAAGAGACAAGGGCAGCGCGCGAGAAGATCGAGATCCTGCTGCCCTTGTCGGTCACCTTGCCGCCGACCGGGCTGCCCGCCAGCAAGATCGTGCTGAGGATGGATGGCGTGACATCGGGCTACCAGCCGGGTGATCCCGTCATCCGCGATCTCTCCTTCGATGTGACCGGACCGGAGCGTATCGCCGTCACCGGCCGCAACGGCTCGGGCAAAACGACCTTGCTGGCGCTCATCACCGGCGACCTAAAACCCTGGGCGGGCACGATCGGCGTCATGACTGCCTTCTCGATGCTCGATCAGACGGTCAGCCTTCTCGATCCGTCGGCCTCGATCCGCGACAATTTCCGTCGGATCAATCCGCTGGCCGATGAAAATACCTGCCGGGCCGCCCTTGCCCGCTTCATGTTCAGGGCGGATGCGGCGCTGCAGAGCGTATCGACGCTGAGCGGCGGGCAATTGCTGCGAGCGGGCCTTGCCTGTGTGCTCGGCTCAGCGCCGCCGCCGCTGCTGATCCTCGACGAGCCGACCAATCATCTCGACATCGACTCGATTGCCGCCGTCGAGGCCGGATTGCGCGCTTACGACGGCGCGCTCATCGTCGTCAGCCACGACGAGACATTCCTCAGGAGTATCGGGATAACGCGGCGGCTGGATTTGTCTGCCGGCCACCCGGGATAATTCCGGCTCATGCCTGCTGCCGGCCTCCGACGCGACGATTCCGGCAGACGGCGACGATCAACGCGGTGACGCAGATCAGGAGTTCGAGAACGAAGGTCCAATGCAGCATGAAACTCACGATCCAATTGCTGTAGGTCGCCGGCACCGTCGTCAGCTCGAATTTCGACCAATCGAATGGCGCGAGCCAAAGCATCGGCGCAGCGACGGTATCCATAACCATATGAAGCACGACGGCTGCGAAAAAGACGGCGGCCGTGGGAAGCCAGTCCGGCGCCAGTCGACTGATCGCCGGCAGGGCCGTGGCGGCGAAGCCGAGCCAAAAAAGCGGCCAGTGGGAGACATAGTCGTGATGGTGGACTTTGCCGCCGGTCAGGAAGAAATAGACCATATCGAAATCCGGCAATACGCTGCCGATCAAGGCTACGATCATGATGCCGGGTGCGGCGGACCGTTGCCGCGCGGCGCTCCCGAGAAGGTAGCCTGCAGGCAAATGGGCAATGAGCATGCGTCTTATTCTCCCGGTCGGTCCCGAAGAATCCTCTATGCGCGGTTTATGGCTAGAATCGGCGCAGGTGCGGCTCCCTTGCCTCTTTTTGCGGGCAATGTTATTTGGGTCTTGCAAGCTTTTGAGAAAGGAGGATCACGCAATGCAATATTATTTTCGGTTTAATCGCCAGCGTGGTCCCGTCAACGCCCTGCAAATGCGTTTGCAGGGCTGACCAGAGACCGTTTCTCGACATCTCTTCCTGGTCTGCCCTTCGTGGCCAATGCGGCGCCGTAATTGACAGCGCGTATTCCTTTCATTTCCCGGGCTCGAACCGCGCAATCCCGTGATGGCTGAATGCCCCGGACCGTGCCGACCACCCGGTCAAGACCAGAGAACGATCATGACACTCATCAATATCCGCAATCTCGGCGTGACGCTGGGCAATCCGTTGTTTTCCAAGCTCAATCTCGTCGTCAACGCCGGCGACCGTATCGGCCTCGTCGCCGCCAACGGGCGGGGGAAATCGACGCTGCTTGCCTGCATCACCGGCACGCTGGAGCCGAGCGAGGGCGAGATCACCAAGGCGCGCGGGCTGACCATCGGCCATGTCGCGCAGAATGTGCCGCCTGCCCTTTTCGACACGCCGTTCTACGATGCGGTGCTGCAGGCGCTGCAGGCCGATCTGGCTGAAAGCGAGAGCTGGCGCGTCGACGTCGTGCTGGAATCGCTCGACGTGCCGGAGCTCATGCGGAGCCGGCCGCTGAAGCAATTGAGCGGCGGCTGGCAGCGGCTTGCCATGCTTGCCCGCACCTGGGTGAGCGAGCCCGACGTGCTTCTGCTCGACGAGCCGACCAACCATCTCGACCTTGAAAAGATCGCGCAGCTGGAGGGCTGGCTGAATGCGCTGCCGCGCGACGTGCCGGTTATCCTGTCCAGCCACGACCGCGCCTTCCTCGATGCGACGACCAACCGGACGCTGTTCCTGCGGCCGGAGCAATCGCCGGTCTTCGCCCTGCCCTATACCAGGGCACGCGCCGCCCTTGACGAGGCCGACGCTTCCGAAGCCCGGCGCTACGAGCGCGACATGAAGGTGGCGGAGCAACTGCGCAAGCAGGCGGCGAAGCTCAACAATATCGGCATCAATTCCGGCAGCGACCTGCTCGTCGTCAAGACGAAGCAGCTCAGGCAACGGGCGGAGAAGCTGGAGGACGCGGCAAAACCGGCGCATCTGGAGCGCTCGGCCGGCGCGATCCGGCTCGCCAACCGCGGCACCCATGCCAAGGTGCTGGTGACGTTGGAGGATGCGGCGGTGACGACGCCGGATGGAACGCTGCTGTTCAAGACCGGCCGGCAGTTCGTCTGCCAGGGCGACCGCATCGTGCTGCTCGGCCTCAACGGCGCCGGCAAGTCGCGGTTGGTGTCGATGCTGAAACAGGCGATCGAAAGACCCGAGACGGCGCGCGACGGCATCAAGGCGACGCCGTCGCTCGTGCTCGGCTACGGCGACCAGGCGCTTGCCGATCTTGCCGACACCGACACGCCGATCGGCACGATCATCCGCCGCTTCGATGTCGGCGACCAGCGGGCGCGGGCCTTGCTGGCGGGCGCCGGCATGACGATCGACATGCAGGCAAAACCGATCGGCCAAATGTCCGGCGGCCAGAAAGCGCGGCTCGGCATGCTGGTACTGAGACTTGCGGAGCCGAACTTCTACCTGCTCGACGAGCCAACCAACCACCTCGACATCGAGGGCCAGGAGGCGCTGGAGAGCGAGCTGATGGCGCACGAGGCGAGCTGCCTGCTGGTATCGCATGACCGCAGTTTCGTGCGGGCGGTGGGAAACCGGTTCTGGCTGATCGAGAAGAAGCGGCTGGTGGAGGTGGAAGGTCCGGAAGGGTTCTTTGCTTCGGTTGGAGGGTGATGGTGGTGGGTGGTGGGATCCGGAGCGTAATTGTTGTTGACGGTGTGCCGTGAGGCCCCCTCATCCGGCTGCCGCCACCTTCTCCCCGCTGGGCAGAAGAAACTCGTGGCGACGTCTCGATTCCCCCTTCTCCCCTCGGGGAGAAGGTGCCCGTAGGGCGGATGAGGGGGCTGCACGGCACACCGCCAACGTCGCTCCCAAACCTACCGCTTCGGTGCGACCAGACAGAAGAAGGCGCCTTGCGGGTCCGTGGCCTGGACGATCCAGCTGCCGCCAGGGACTTCCATCGGGCCGTGGACGACCTTGCCGCCGCCCGAGGTGAGGCGTTCGGTTGCAGCGTCGAGGGTTGGCACGATGAAATAATAGCACCAGAAGGGCATCGGAAGGTTTTCCGGCTTGGTCATCATGCCGCCGATCTGCCTGCCGTTATGGGCGAAGAGATAATAGACGCCCATCGGACCCATGTCGAATTCGCTGTGCTTCGTCCAGCCGAACCGCTTGGAATAGAAGGCCAGCGCTTCCTCGCCATTGGCAGCATAGAGTTCGCGCCAGCCGATATTGCCGGGCGCGTCGAAGGCCAGTTCCGGCATGGGATTTTCCATCGGCGCCGCCGTCATGATGCAGATCACCGCGCCATGCGGATCGGCGACGACGGCGAAGCGACCGATGGTCGGGATGTCTTCCGGCGGACGGCGGACCGAACCGCCATTGGCGGCAAAATCCTTTGCCGACTGGTCGACGTCGTCAACGTCGACATAACCCGTCCAGTTCGGCGGAATGCCCTTGCCCTCGAGTTCGGCCGGAAATTCCATCAGGCCGGCGACACCGATGCCGTTCGCCTCGAAGATCGTGTAGGTCGGCATGCCCTCCATTTTCATTTCGGAGGTCGTCCAGCCGACGACCGAGCTGTAGAATTTCGCGGCAGCTGATGTGTCGGGGGTCATCAACTCGCACCAGATGAACTTTCCATGCGTCTCAGACATCATACTCTCCCTTTTTCGACGCTCCTCTTCGGAAGCCTCTTTGCAAGGCCTCTATTTCGAGGGTGAGCGCCGTGATTGTCAGATCCTGCGGGCGTAATGCGCTTCCATGAACTGCTTCCAGGAGCCATCCGGCTGCTTGGCGCTGGAGACGAAGGTGCGGTGATCGGCATCGACGAAGATGATCTGCTCGCGGTAATCGGCAAGGCCCTCGCCGTTGAAGTCGGGCCCTCTCGTATAAAGGTCCAGCACATTGCCTGACGCGTCGACCTCGCCCTCATAGACCCACATATAGTCCATCATGCTGCCGATCCAGCTGCCGACATACTTGCCCTTTGCGGCGTTGTAGCCGAGCGTCAGGATGCTGGTGGCCTCCTTACCATCAGGCATGCGGCCGGTCCCTTCGGCGACGAACCAGATGCCATGCAGCGAGCGGACGGTCTCGGTCCAGGGCTCACCGCCACTCATGTCGGGTGCGGTGACGGTCCAGTCGCCGATCAGTCTTTCCAGAAAGGAATGTTCCTTCAGCACTTCAGCGGTCTTCATCATCCTCTTCTCCCTTGAGTGATGGTGGCGCTTGTTTTCCGCATTCCGGACGCAAAACCGCTTACACTTTTCGGCATCATGCTCCGGCTCACTGACAGCAGGATGGCGCCTTGGCGGCCTCCTCATATTCATCGTGGCGGCGCACGAAATTCATCGTGCTGTCCTCGTTGCGGCCCTTCGGCGCGCGGTCGAGGATCATCAGGGTGCCGATCAGTTCTTCCGGCCCGCGAGCATAGCTCGAATAGGTATGGAAGATCTCCCCCTTGTCGTTGCGGTAGAAAGCGCTGAGGCCCGGCAGTTCGTCATTGGCATCAGCCGGCTGCATAGGCGTGAAATTGTAGAAGACCTTGTCTTTGGCAAGATCCTCGGGGCTAAAAGAAACGTGATAATCGAAATTGAAATCGCTGCCGAAGGAAGAGACCCAGGGAAATTTCCAACCCATGCGCCGTTTGTAGGCGGCGATCTTGTCAAGCGGCGCGCGCGAAACAGCGACCCAGGTAACGTCATGATGGTTCAGATGCGGCAGGGCGCCATCGACATGATCCGATAGGAAGGAGCAGCCGGTGCAGCCGGCATCCCAATCCGGGCCGAGCATGAAATGGTAGATCAGCAACTGGCTGCGACCGTCGAAGAGATCGGCGAGCGACTTCCTGCCCTCGGGCGTTTCGAAGACATAATCCTTGTCGACCTTTACCCAGGGCAGCGCCAGACGGGCGGCGTTGACGCTGTCGCGCAGCCGCGTCGCCTCCTTCTCCTTTGCCAGCAGGGCACGGCGGGCCTCCAGCCACTCTTCGCGGGAAACAACGTCATTCTGCATGGAGTGCGCCCTCCTCCGGCGCTTGCCGGTGAAGCCGGCTCATCTCCTTCTACTTGACTTAATACATTGATATCAATAGAAATGAAGCATGTCAAATTCGATCGAGATTCCCTTTTCCACGACGCTGATGGTGCGCGACACCTGCCTCTGCCTGCATGTGCAGCGGGCAGCGCGCGCGCTTGCCCGGCTGTTCGACGACGCGCTGAGGCCGGCCGGGCTGACCAATGGGCAGTTTTCGCTGATGATGTCGCTGAACCGGCCGGAGCCACCGCCAATGGGGCCGGTCGCCGCCCTGCTCGCCATGGACCAGACGACGCTGACGGCGGCGCTGAAGCCGTTACAGCGCAAGGGCTGGGTGACGGTGATGGAGAACCCGAGGGACAGGCGCGGTCGGCTGCTGAGCCTCACCACTGAGGGCAAGGCGGTGTTGGTGAGAGCGCTGCCGATCTGGGAAAGCACGCATGCGATGATCGACGGAAAGCTGCCGGATGGCAGCGTCGCAAGGCTGCGGCAGGATCTGCTGGCGCTGTCATGAATGGCGGCAGAAACGCCGAAGCCGGCCGGATAGCACCCTACCCGACCGGCAGATGGCGGCAGCCGATACGGCTGCCAGCTTTTTAAATCGATCAGGCGACGGTGACCGGAACCTCGGTCGAGGTGCGCATGGCGTGGCTGTAGGGGCAGACGATATGGGCTGCGGCTGCGAGCTTTTCAGCCGTTTCGCGGTCGAGACCCGGAATGTCAACCGTCAGCGCCACTTCGATGCCGAAGCCGCCGCCATCTTCCCGCGGGCCGATGCCGACCTTGGCGGAGACCGTCGTGTCTTCCGGAATCTTGACCTTCTGCTGGCCCGCGACAAATTTCAATGCACCGAGGAAGCAGGCGGAGTAGCCGGCAGCGAAGAGCTGTTCGGGATTGGTGCCGGTCGCACCGTCGCCGCCGAGTTCCTTGGGGACGGTCAGGGTCACGTCCAGAACGCCGTTTTCGGAAACGGCGCGGCCTGCGCGGCCGCCGGTGGCAGAGGCTTTGGTCGTATAGAGAATAGGCATGACGATCTCCTTTGGTTGGCCCTTCGATGGGGTTGGATTTTTAGTATCGCACAATTAAATTGTACGCAAGTGAATTTTGCAAATTGCATTTCGAATTCGAAAGGAGGACAATCGGGCCTTAGAACAGGATGATCTTAGCCGCGCCGGCCTAAAATCTGAATCCTGTTCTAAATTAAAGAGTTAGAGCATGATGTCGCCCGAAAACCGCTGAAACTTTTCGGCATCATGTTCTAGAGCAATTCCAGCAAAAGTGCGCAGCGGTTTTGCGCCCGGAATTGCGTGAAAACAAAGGGATAGAGCATTTCGTGATTCGAAGAAAAACGGGAATGCTCTAGGGATGATGGATATGAAAGCGCACACGACGAAGACGATGGAGATACCGCAAGAGGAGAAGCGGCTGGAAAAACAGCTGTGCTTCGCGGTCTATGCGACGGCGCATGCTTTCACCCGCGCCTACAAGCCGATCCTCGACAAGGTCGGCCTGACCTATCCGCAATATCTGGTGATGCTGGTGCTCTGGGAACGCGGCGAATTGCCGGTCAAGACGATCGGCGAGCAGTTGGATCTCGATTCCGGCACGCTGTCGCCGCTGTTGAAACGGCTGGAACAGAGCGGGCTGATCAAGCGCATCCGCGACCTGCGCGACGAACGGCAGGTGATCGTGTCGCTGACCCCTAGAGGTGAGGCTATGAAGGGGGAGATCGATACGATCATGATGGCGATCGGGCAAGCCGCAGGCTGCACGCTTAAGGAAATGGCCGAGATGCGCGACATGCTGCATCGGCTGCGGGGTAATCTCGGGCGGGCCGGCGCGGACGGAGGCTGAACGCGTCCACCCGTCATCAGCGTGCGCTCCGAGAGATCAGGGCCGCGGCTTAGCCGGCGACCGACGCTTCTTTGCAGGAGCCGCTTTAGGTTCGGCCTCGGCCTCCTGCTGCAAACGCAGCGCCTTCAGCTTCTCCGTCTTCTTGTCACGGGCCGACGCCTCGGCGGCGATGATGGCACGCGCCGTGTGATCGGTCGCTTCTGCCTTGTCGCGAGACGAGAGCTTGGCGGGATTGAAGAATTCTCCCTTGGTGGCGGTCATGTGCCCCTTTCCCAGGTGATGGCGGCGCTACAGCATAATTCCTTAAATCGGAATTGGCTCAAGGAATTATGTAGAAATTCAAAGTGTTACAGCGTCCATTGCGCGTCTCAAAAGACGCGCAGCGCTGCAAGCCATGAATCCGCGGCTGAAAGCCGTGATCTCACGGCTGAAACCATGATTCCGCGGTCGGACCGTGATGCCACAGCCGGACCGCGACTCCCCGGCCGGGATCAGCGGGTGCGGAGAACTTTCTTCGGTGCCGGCAGCAGACCTTCGCGCTGCAGCTTCTTGCGGGCAAGCTTGCGCTGGCGGCGAATGGCCTCGGCCTTTTCGCGGGCGCGCTTCTCGGACGGCTTTTCAAAGGCGCTGCGCGCCTTCATTTCCCGGAACAGGCCTTCCCGCTGCATCTTTTTCTTGAGCACGCGGAGCGCCTGATCGACATTGTTGTCCCTGACGAGTACCTGCAAAACGATATCCTTCCTGTCGCGGCGGCGAGGCCGCACTGTCCATATTAAAAAGCGCGGGACTACTTCCCGATTTTGATGCTCGAAAACTTCAGCCAGGGTTCGGCGCCATCGGACTTGGCCGCCGCTTGGGGGGAAACCCTGGATGGCGTTTCCCCGGTATCGATGTCGGCCTCAGTGATGCGGCGTTCGAAATTCTCTGCGTCGAACTGGACGCGGTATTGCACATGCCCATGGTCATTGGGCAGGATGCTGGAGATCCGGCACCGCTTGTCGGCTTTCGCCGTGCGGGTGAGGCCGGACTTCAGCACGATCATGTCGCCGACTTTATAGTTTGGTCTGCCCATTTCAGCGTCCCTTCGACTCTTCGGCTGCTCAATCGGTCAATCAGAACGACCAGGGGCCATTCAGGTACGACCGAGGGCCATTCCGGAAAAGCCTGCGATCAAAGCAAAAAGGCCGGGCTCGGACCCGACCTCTTCCAGTCACTCAGCCCGCTGCCCGTATGGTCAGCTCACCGCCACCCCTGGTCAGCTCGCTGCCAGTACATCCGTGGTCAGCTTGCCCCCAGCACATGGCCAGCCCGCTGCCATATTCATGGTCAGCAGAGGCGAATGACAAATCATGCGGCCTGAAGATTATCAGCCGAATTCTTGCCGGACTTCTTGTCGCGGACGAGATCGTAGCGGATCTTCTGACCTTCAACGAGTTCGCGCATGCCGGCGCGTTCAACCGCTGAAATATGGACGAAAACGTCCGTAGAACCATCATCCGGCTGAATGAAGCCAAAACCCTTGGTGCCATTGAACCACTTGACGACGCCTGAATTCATAACGATCTCCTTTTCAACCGTTTGTGTTCGCCTGCGGAGAGATATCCGACAAGCCGTATCGATGTTGAGAGGATATCTGACGGTGCGCTCAAGCGCGTGGACAAAGGTCGCAAGCAATTCGATACGCACCATGTAGGATATTTACCGAATTAAGCAATGGTATTTCGGAAAATAATTCTCTTGCGGGCGCAAAATGAAGCTCTTGCCCGGGGGGCAAGCATCTGCTTGCCCGGGGCAAAGCAGGTGCTTGCCCCGGGGCAAAGGAATTGATCCCAGGCGACCGGATCGCGGCCGCCTGGGTGAAAATTACTGCCAGACGACGATCGGCGCCTTTGTCGGAACGCGATCGTAGAGATCGATGATATCCTGGTTCAGCAGCCGCACGCAGCCCGATGAGACGGCCTTGCCGATCGAGCGCCAATCGGGATTGCCGTGCAGGCGATAAAGCGTGTCCTCTCCATTCGAGAAGATGTAGAGCGCGCGGGCGCCGAGCGGGTTTTTCAGGCCAGGCTCCATGCCGCCGTTGTCGATCGAATATTTGACGAGTTCCGGCTGGCGGGCGACCATCTCGTTCGGCGGTTTCCAGCGCGGCCATTTCTGACGCCACTGGATGACGCCCGAGCCCTGCCAGGCGAAACCCTCGCGGCCGATGCCGACGCCGTAGCGCATCGCCATGCCGTCGCCCTGGACGAGATAAAGGAAACGCGACGGCGTATCGACGACGATGGTGCCGGGCGGCTGGCCAGTGGGATCGACGACGCGCTGGCGATAATAGCGCGGATCGATCTGCTCGTAGGGAACGGCCGGAATGAGAAAGCCGCCATCCTCAACCGGGCCATACATGACGGCAAGCTCGGGCCCGCTCGGCACGCTTGACGCGGCCGGGGACTGGAACAGGCGCATGGGCGAACGATAGATGATCGACGTATCGCCCGATGTTACCGTATTGGCTGAGGAGGCGCAGCCGGTGAGCGCGGAGGCTGCGGTCAATGCCGAAAAGGAAAGAAAGCTGCGGCGGGAAAGATGTCTATCGAAGCTCATGACGCGGGACTGATTTCCTCTGATGCGGGAAGCCGGACGAAAGGGCTGATAAACCAGCGATTCGCCCGATGCCGATAACAACAAGAGAAGATCTATCGGCTTGCGCCAAATAAACCATAGCTTCACGTAGACGTGTCCGGCCTGAAGCGGACGATATGAGCAGCGCTGTTGCAGCGCTACATCACAACGATCTCGGCCCTGGCAGGAACGCGGTCGTAAAGATCGATGACGTCCTGGTTCAGCATGCGCACGCAGCCCGACGATGTGGCCTTGCCGATCGATTGCCAGTCGGGCGTGCCGTGGACGCGATAGAGCGTATCCTGCCCGTCCTTGAAGATATACATGGCGCGCGCGCCGAGCGGGTTCATCAGCCCCGGATTCATGCCGCCATTCTCCGCCCCGAACGGGCGAACCTCAGGCTGGCGCGAGACCATTTCGACCGACGGTGTCCAGCGCGGCCATTTCTGCTTCCACTGGATGACGCCGCGGCCGGACCAGGCATAACCGTCGCGGCCGAGGCCGACGCCGTAACGCATCGCCTTGCCGTTGCCCTCGACGAAATAAAGGAAATGCGCCTTGGTATCGACGACCACGGTGCCGGCACGCTCGGTCGTCTGATAATCGACCTCCTGGCGCAGGAACTGCGGCTGTACGCGGCTGACCGGGATCGCCGGCAGGGTGAAATCCGCGTCGCGAAGCTCACCATACATCGCCATATGCACGGGATTGGTCACCGGCAGGCCATAGGTCTGGTGGAACTGGGTCTTGTAGAGTTCGCGCGTCTGCGGCACCGGCTGATCGGGGACCGGCCGCACCCGGCGCGGATCGACACCGGGCGGCTGATAGAAGACCGGCGAGGTTTCCTGGACGAAGCGGGCGGGCGAATCGGCGGCGACATCGGGAATGAGGATGTTGCACCCGCTCAGCGACGCAACCGCAATCACGAGCCCGGCAATCGGGAAGACCCGGCGCAGAAAATTCATGGAACCACCCTTATCAACGATCGGCAGACAACGACATCTGCCGGGACGATGGCATCCGCGGCTGGCGCGAGGCTGGCGTTGGGGTGGAAAAGGCACAAGGTCAGGAAACGACCAGCCCGCCGCCATCGGTGGCGGGATCGCGGATCAATCGTCCAGGGCACTTAATCGCAATTGCCGGTGGCGGCGAAACTCAGGCCGCCACCCCGTGGAAGAAACGGATGCTCTGTTCGATCTCGGCCGGCAGCGCCGAGGTATGATTGCCGGCGACGGTTTCGGTCTCGATATGAATGCCGGCGGCGCGGGCGCGGCGGGCAAGCAGATCGGCGCGATCGTTGAAATGCGGCTCCTCGGTGCCGTGGACGACACGCACCGGGCATTTGAAGCTCTGGGCGTAACACAGCGCAGAGCGCACCTCGAATTCATGCTCATTGCTGTCGTCGAAGCGGATATCCTGGGGATAGCGGCTGAAAAAGCGGAAGGCGTTGGGGTTGCCCGAAATCGGCGCGGCGGCGCGGAACTTGTGGGTGGTCATCGCCGTCAGCATGGTCAATGTGCCGCCGATGCTGTGGCCGGCGATGAACAGCCGTTCGGGGTCGACGCCCGGCAGATGCGCCAGGCGCTCGGTGGCGGCCAGCACGTCGTCGACCTCGTCGTAGAAGCCGGAGAAATTGCCCATCTGGCCGTTTTCGCCGCGCAGCGACGGCATCATCACGACATAACCGGCATCCATATAGGGCTTCATCAGCTGCCAGTGGCCGATGCCCATGGCATTGCCGCCGTGCAGGAAGAGCACGGCCGGTTTGGCGGCGCGCTCGCGCTTGTATTTGGAAACCCAGGCCGCCAGTTCCAGCTCGCCGTAGCCGGAGCGGTAGAAGATCTTGTCGGCATCGGCCGGCGCATTCAGCGGTTCGTATTTGTCGGGCGCCGGGCCTTTCTGCAACAGCTTGGTGCGGAAATGGTGGCGGACCTTGGCATAGTCGTGCTTGGCGAGGCGCGGCTCGTCCGGGACATCAAACGCGGCTGCCATGCGCGGCAGGATGAGTGCACCGGCAAGACCCGCCAGAACGGCACGGCGTTGACGGAAAAAGGAATTTGGTTCAAGCGAGCTCATAACGCACCCATCATTTCCCCGGCACGCAGAATCTGCACCGGAAGATCGTTGCCGCCAATACACATGATGTTGAAAATATTGCCCTGCGTCATTGTTGCGCAGGGCATGCAACCTCATTCCGGCTTGGCGTCGATCATGGCGATCAGCGTGCGCAGCCGGTCGGCCTCGTATGAGGGCTTGTCGGGGCGAAGGCGGGCGATGCGGGGGAAACGCATGGCAACACCCGATTTGTGCCGGGTCGAGCGGTTGATGCCCTCGAAGGCCACTTCGACGACAAAGCCGAAATCCTTGTCGGCGCGCACGGCGCGCACCGGGCCGAAGCGCTCAGTGGTATTGTCACGCACGAACTTGTCGAGCACCTCGAGTTCGGCATCGGTGAAGCCGAAATAGGCCTTGCCGACAGGCACCAGCTGTTCGCCGTCCTCGTCATCGGCCCAGACGCCGAAGGTGAAATCAGAATAGTAGCTGGAGCGCTTGCCGTGGCCGCGCTGGGCATACATCAGCACCGCATCGACATTATAGGGGTTGCGCTTCCACTTGAACCAGGGGCCCTTCATGCGGCCGGCCTGGTAGATGCTGTCGCGGCGCTTGATCATCACGCCTTCGATGACCGGATCGGGCGGCGCGGCGCGGAGAGCGTCGAGCTCTTCCCACGACGAGAACGGCACGAGCGGCGAGAGATCGAAACGGTCATGGGGGGCGCGGTCGATGATCTCGGTCAACCGGTCGCGGCGATCGATATAGGTCCGGCCGCGGACATCCTCCTCGTCGTCGAAGAGCAGGTCATAGGTGCGGATGAAGGCGGGATAGTCGCCGAGCATCTTCGTCGTCACCGTCTTGCGGTTCAGGCGCTGCTGCAGGTCGGAGAAGGTCCGGGTCGGGCTGTTGGAGCGGGCGGTGCCGCCAACCAGCAGCTCGCCGTCGACGACGCCGGAAAAACTGATCGCGTCGAGAATATCGGGAAAGGCACCTGATATGTCGTCGCCGGAGCGGGAATAGATCTTGCGCCTGTCGCCGGAGCGGGAGAGCTGCACGCGGATGCCGTCCCATTTCCATTCGGCGACATAGTCGGCCGGATCGAGACCAGTGAGATCGCCCTCCTCCACCGCATTGGCGAGCATGACGGAGTGAAAGATTGCCGGTGTGGCCAGCACCGGTTTTTCGCCGCCATTCGCCAGCCAATCAAACAGCGTCTCATAGGGCGGCTGCAGACCGTGCCAGAGGGTTTCGATCTCGGTGACGTCCTTGTCGCCGAGATCGGCGAGCGCCTGCTTGGCAAGGCGAGCGGAAACGCCGATGCGCATGGCGCCGGTCGCCAGCTTGATGAAGGCGAAACGGCCGGACGAATCCAGCCGGTCGAGCAGGTCACGGACGAAGCTGCGCACTTCTGTGCGGCCGAGTGCGTTCATGCCGGTGACGACCTCGCCGAGACGCGGCTGGGCAAGCGCCGAACGGTCGATATCCCTCTCATTGTCCCAGACGAGCGAGATGGTTTCGGCGAGATCGCCGACATAATCATAGGAATAGCGGAACAGCACCTCGTCCATGCGCTCGAGCACCAGCTCACGCAGCATGGCGGGCTTGACGTTGCGCACCTCCAGCGTGCCGGCAATGGCGGCAAGGCCATAGCCGCGGTCAGGATCGGGCGTGTCGCGGAAATAGTCGGTCAGTAGCTTCAGCTTGCCGTTGCGGCTGGGGGTGAGCACCAGGCGGTCGAGGAGGTCGGCGAAGGCTTTCATGGGCGCCTCCCGACTTCGGAGGGGTTTTGACGCGGGATATTGCTCATCTCCTCAATCGGCCTCGTCCTCATAACCCACCAGATGCAGCGGTTTTGCCTTGATGCCCTGCAATTGGCACCAGCGCACCAGGGCCTCCTCTCGGCCATGCGTCACCCAGACCTCGGCCGGGTGCAATTCCCGGATCGTTTCGGTCAGCTCCGGCCAGTCGCAATGATCGGAGATGACGAGCGGCAGTTCGACGCCGAGCTGTTTGGCGCGCTGGCGCACCATCATCCAGCCGGAGGCGAAGGCCGGCAGCGGCTCGTTGAAGCGCCTGGCCCAGCGGTCGGCGAAGGCCGATGACGGGCCGATGACGACCGCACCCTTGAAGACTGATTTGTCGCGGCTTTCGATCGTCGCCGGCAGCAGCTCGCCGAGATCGATGCCCTGCTCGATATAATAGTCGCAGAGTTTTTCCATGGCGCCGTGGATATAGATCGGTTCGGCATAACCGGCATCGCGCAGCAGCCGGATGACGCGCTGGGCCTTCCCCAGCGCATAGGCGCCGACGAGATGGGTGCGCTCGGGAAATTGCCGCAGCGACGCCAGCAGCTTGGCTATCTCCTCCATTGGATCGGGATGATGGAAGACCGGCAGGCCGAAGGTCGCCTCGGTGATGAAGACATCGCAGGCAACCGGCACATAGGCGGCGCAGGTCGGATCGGGTCGGCGCTTGTAGTCGCCGGAGACGACGATGCGTGTGCCGTTCTTCTCAATGGCGATCTGGGCGGAGCCGAGCACATGGCCGGCGGGATGAAAGCTTACCTTGACGCCGTTGACCAGCAGTTCCTCGCCGAAGGCTGCGGCCTGCTCGCTGGCGCAAAAGCCGTCGCCGTAACGCAGGCGCATGATGTCGAGCGTCTGGCGGGTGGCAAGCACGTTCACGTGGCCCGGGCGGGCATGATCCGAATGGCCGTGGGTGACGAGCGCCTGCTCGACCGGCCGCACCGGATCGACATAGAAGCCGCCCTCGGGGCAATAGAGCCCCTCCGGGGCGGGATAAAGCAGCGCATCAGGTCTCATGAAACGAGAGATAGCGGGAAATGGACGCGAGGCCAGAGGGCGGGAAGAACGGACTATGGAATGGGGCGCGGCTCAACGACTGCAATGTCATGACCCTATCCCGTCGAGAAAGTTGACCACAGCGACATTAAACTCACCCGGCCGCTGCAGCGGCGCGAAATGACTGACGCCTGTGAGATAGATCATCTCAGCGTTCGGAATGCTGCGAGCAAGATATTCGGCATGGTCGGGCTTGATGAATTCGTCGCGCTCGCCGAGGACGATTGCGACCGGCACCCGGATCAGGCCCAAGTCGGCGGCCTGATAATTCGGCTCCGTCCGCATCATCAGGCTGACCGCCTCGACGAATGGATTAAAATCGTCAGGCGTTGTGGACAATGCGGCATAGTCCTTGGCGTGCCGGCTGAAGCATCGGTCGATGACCGGGCTCGGAACAAATTCCAGCGTGCCGCTCGGATCCATGTTGCAGGCGAAAAAGAAGACCCCCTCGACACGTGACGGCGCCGTCATGGCGAGAATCAGGGCAATGCAGGCGCCGTCGCTCCAGCCGACGACGGCCGCCTTGTCGAGATGCAGCGCGTCCATGACCGCGAGCACGTCAGAGGCCATCAGCTCATAGCTATAGGGACGGGCATCGCGGGTGCTTCTTCCATGGCCACGGCTGTCGATCAGCACGACGCGGCGGCCGCGGCGCAACAGTGCCGGGACCTGATAGCCCCAGTTGCCGCTGTGACCAAGGCCACCATGCAGCAGAATGACAGGGGGACCTGCGCCGTAGGACGCATACCAGATGCGGGCACCGTCGCGCGCGACATGCCCTTCAACTGCTGCCGGCGGCAATGGGGCGCCGCCATGCGTCTCGAAATGGATGAGCTCGTCGTCTTGTGGTTCCATAGCGATGAGGCTCCCGTCCGGCGAATAGACCGATGGCATAGAAAAGCCGGAAAACAGCCCAAGAACAACCAGAATCGCTTTCTAGCCCTTGCGATGCAACCAGGGGGATCAGCATTGGGCAGGAAGTTTTTCTATTGTGCGGCGGCAATCGCGGCCGTCGCGGCGGGCATCTACCTCAACAATACCAGCCTGATAGCCGAACACCGACCGGGAAAACCGGTGCTGCTCGCCCATCGCGGCATCGCCCAGCGCTTCGACGAAACCGATCTCAAGAACGACACCTGCACGGCGAGCCGCATGCTGCCGCCAAAACACGATTATCTCGAAAACACACTTCCGTCGATGCAGGCAGGCTTTGCGGCCGGCGCCGATATTGTCGAGATCGACGTACATCCGACAACGGACGGGCAGTTCGCCGTCTTTCACGACTGGACGCTCGACTGCCGCACCGACGGGCATGGCGTCACCCGCGAGCATTCGATGGCTGACATGAAGAGGCTCGACATCGGCTATGGCTATACCGCCGATGGCGGCAAGACCTTTCCCTTTCGCGGCCGGGGCATCGGCATGATGCCGACCCTTGCCGAGGTGCTGTCGACCTTTCCGGATCGGCGCTTCCTCATCAACGTCAAGAGCCGCGATCCTTCCGAGGGCGAAAAGCTCGCCACCGTGCTCAACGGACTTTCCCAGGAAAGACGGGCCGAGATCATTGTCTATGGCGGTGACGAGCCGATCGACGTGCTGCGCCGGATGGCACCCGATATCAAGACCGCCTCGCGCAAGAGCCTGAAGGGCTGCCTGTTCGGCTATATCGGCTATGGCTGGACCGGCCTGCTGCCGGACGAATGCAAACATGTGATGATGCTGGTGCCGATCAATATCGCCCCGTGGCTCTGGGGCTGGCCGGACCGTTTTCTCAACCGGATGGCGGATGCCGGGACCGAGGTCTTCGTGCTCGGTCCCTATCGCGGCAGCGATTTTTCCACCGGCATCGATGACCCCGCGCAACTGGCGCGGCTGCCGCCAAACTATGCGGCGGGCATATGGACGAACGAGATCGAGGCGATCGGCAAGCTTGCGAAATAGAGCTTGAAAGACGCCGCATCGACCTGATCGATGCGGCGTCTTTCAATGTTTCCTTTTGTGCATGTCGTTCTCCCAAAATCGCTGCACACTTTTGGGCGACATGCAATAGAGCCTTTCCGGGTTAGATTGAAGCATTCTGTTGGCTCAAACGGAGTCGGATGGTCGACCGGCCGGCGCGCGTCGTAGCCCGGCTCTACGGCCAAGCCGGCCGGTCGATCAGCCGGCCCGTTTCAGCCAACCCGAAGGGCCGGGCATCTTTCCGCCAGGATCAAAGGCGATCGGCTCGGACGTACCTTGGGGTATGCCCGTCGCCAATCGCCTTTGATCCTGACGAAAACCTGCTCCGGCAGAATGCTTCAATCTAACCCGGAAAGACTCTAGAGGCTCCGCGCTCGCAGCAATGCCGGGATTTCCTCCGGGGAGACGGGTTTCGAGAAGCGGTAGCCTTGCGCCTCCTCGCAACGCGCCTGGCGCAGGAAATCCATCTGGGCGTCGGTTTCGACACCCTCGGCGAGAACCGAGAGCTTCAGCGTCTGCGCCAGCGAGATGACGGCCGAGGCGATGGCGACGGCGGTCTTGTCGCCCGGCAGGGCCTCGACCAACGAACGGTCCATCTTCAGGCGGTCGACGGGGAAGGTCTTCAGCGCCGCGAGGCTGGAATAGCCGGAGCCGAAATCGTCGATCGACAGGCGAACGCCCAGCGCCCGCAGCGATTCCATCATGGCGAGCGCGCGTTCGGCATCGTGCATCACCACGCTTTCGGTGACCTCCAGCTCCAGCCAGCGCGACTGCAGGCGGTGGCGCTCGAGCGCTTCGGTGACATGGGTTGCGAAATCCGGATCGGCAAACTGCTTGGCGGAGACGTTGACGGCGATCGTCAGCGGCGGCAGGCCCATATCCTGCCAGTTGCGCGCCTGGCGGCAGGCCTCGTTCAGCACCCAGAGACCGAGGGGGACGATCAGGCCGGTCTCTTCGGCGAGCGGAATGAAATTGACCGGCGGCAGCCTGCCCTTGGCCGGATGGTTCCAGCGAACCAGCGCCTCGAGCCCGGTGATGCGGCCGGTGGCGACATCGACCTGCGGCTGATATTGCAGGAACAGCTGGTCGCCGGCGATCGCCAGGTGCAGTTCCTCGTGCTCGCCGAGCGGCATTCCGAGGGGCGTGCTGCCGCCCTCGTGATGTTGCAATGTGTTGCGGCCGAGTTCCTTGGCGCGGTACATGGCGCGGTCGGCATTGGCGAGAAGCTCTTCCGAGGTTGCGCCATCGAAGGGGAAGGCAGCGACACCAATGCTCGAGGTGACGGTGATCTCGCCGTCCGCGCCGCGGATCGGCCGGTTGATCGCCTTCTGCAGCTCGCGAAGACGGCGCGTGATGCCGGCATCGTGGCTCGACTGGTGGACGAGCACCACGAGGAATTCGTCGCCGCCGAGACGCACCACCATATCTGACGCCCTGACGCTATTGGCCATGCGGGCGGCGATCTCCTTCAGCACCTCGTCGCCGGCGGCGTGGCCGCGGCCATCATTGATGTCCTTGAAATTGTCGAGATCGATATAGGCGACGGTCACCTTGCGGTTGTTGCGCCGGGCCTGGTCGAGGATACTCGCGAGCCGCTCCTTCAGGAAGGCGCGGTTCGGCAGGCCCGTGAGATCGTCATGATGGGCCATGAAATGAATGCGGTCGTCGACACGCTTGCGCTCGATGGCGATGCCGGCGATATGGGTGGCGAGCGCCACCAGCGTCATCTCGTGCTCGGTGGGACGGCGGACTTCCCTGGAATAGAGCGCGAACGTGCCGAGCACATTGTTCTGCGATGTGGCGATCGGCGTCGACCAGCAGGAGCGGAACCCGAACGGGGCAATCAACGCGCGAAAATCCTCCCAGAGCGGATCGCTCATCACGTCCTCAACGATCACGGTCTGACCGCGCCACGCGGCGGTGCCGCAGGAGCCGACCTTCGGACCGATCGTGACACCATCGATGAGGCGGCTGTAGCCGCCGGGCAGATTGGGAGAGGCGCCGTGATAGAGCCTGGTGCCCTCGCTGTCGAGCAGCAGTACCGATCCGTCGATCCCGGTCAGTTGCGCCTCGATCATCAGCACGAGCGCCTCGAGGATCATCGGCAACGGCTCGTTGCGGGCAATCATTTCGAGCAGGCTCGCCTGGCCGCGATGCAGATCCTCCTGGCGCTTGCGTTCGGTGATATCACGGGAAACACCGATCAGGCCGACGATTTCGCCGCGATCGTTGCGCAGCGGGATCTTCGAGGTCAGCCGGCATATTGGCCTTCTGCTGCCGGGAAGGACGTAGGATTCCTCCATGTCGATGAGGGCTTCGCCCGTCGTCATGATCTGCTGCTCGATATCGAAATGGTGGAGCGCCGTCTCGAAATCGAACAGGTCAAAATCGCGCTTGCCGGTCATCAGCGCAGCGCTCTCCAGGCCAAGGCTGCTGGCGGTGACGGCATTGGCAAAGACGAAGCGGCTGTCACGATCCTTGACGTAGAGAAAATCCGGAAGTTCGTGGACGATTTCCTTGAGGCGGAGATTCTCGATACCCTCGGAAAAGTGGTGGGCGGTCGATGCCATCATTGCCTCCGTCGCGGCGACGATGCGCCGCGTTTCGGCCGTCAGGGCATCGGCTGATTCCCATCGCCTGGCACTCGGTTCGTGCATGCCGCCATTCTCCCCGCCGGCCGAAGGCCGTATCCCACACCCGTCATCATAGAATTTCCCTTAAAAGTAGTCCTCATTTCCTTCGGCTTGCTTAAATGAAAGGGTGAACAAGACGACAATATAAGCGGCGATATCCTGCCGTCGCGCTCGCCACGACGGCAATTTCGTCCGCCTTTGCCAAGCTTGTGCCAAAAGAATACATGCTCGCCTGGCACGTTTCCTGCTACGGGCGCCTTATGAAAGGAGTACCCGGGATGCCCTCACGCCGCGACATGCTTTTATTCCTCGCGGCCTCGGCCGTTGCGGGAGGGACATCACGCGCCGTCGCCGCGCCACTGACAGCGGCCGCTCAGCCCGACCTGCGTGGGACAATCGACGCGGTGGAATATCGCGCCATTCCCGAAAGTGGCGACCGCAAGACACGCAACCTTGAGCAGATGATCAAACAGGCGGCGCGCGAGAACGTGCCGGTGTTCCTGCCGCCCGGCACCTACCGGGTCTCCAACCTCTCCTTGCCCGACAATACCCGCATCACTGGCGTGCCTGGCGCTTCACGGATCGTCTATACCGGCGACGGCCATCTCTTTTCGGCCGAGAACGTGCGGCGGATCGAGCTTTCCAATCTCGTCATCGACGGCGGCAACCGCTGGCTTGGCGACGATGCCGGCGCGCTGTTGCAATTTACCGGCGTCGACGAGGTGCTGATCGACAATTGCGAGATCGGCGGCAGCCGCAAACACGGCCTGCAGCTGGAGCGCTGCGGCGGCAGGATCGAGCGCAGCCACATTTCGGGGGCTGCCCAATCCGGACTTTACGCGGTGGATTCCACCAACCTTTCGGTCACCGGCAATACGATCTCGGATTGCGGCAATGGCGGCATCCTGGTGCATCGCTGGAAGAAGGCGGAGGACGGCACGGTAGTATCAGGCAACCGCATTTCCAACATCCGCGCCAATGACGGCGGCACCGGCCAAAACGGCAACGGCATCAATATTTTCCGCGCCGACGGGGTGATGGTGGTGAACAACCACATCTCCGACTGCGCCTTTACGGCGATCCGCGCCAATTCGGCCTCGGATATCCAGATCAGCAGCAACCAGTGCCGGCGCTCCGGCGAGACGGCGATCTATGTCGAATTCGCCTTCGAAGGCGCCGTCGTTTCCGCCAACATGATCGACGGGGCGGCAAACGGCATCTCGATCGCCAATTTCGACGAAGGCGGCCGGCTGGCGAGCGTCACCGGCAACGTCGTGCGCAACCTGACGCTGAAAGGTCCCTACCAGCACGAGGTCGGTTTCGGCATCGGCATCGCGGCAGAGGCCGACACGCTGATTTCAGGCAATGTGATCGAGGGCGCGCCGCGCTGGGGGCTGCAGATCGGCTGGGGTCCCTATCTGCGCAACGTCGTTGTGACAGGCAATGTGGTGCGCAAGGCGCCGGTCGGCTGCGCCGTCTCGGTCGCCGATGGCGCCGGCACCGCCGTCATCACCGACAACATCTTCCAGGAGACCGCCGAAGGCGCGGTTATAGGCTTCCAGTGGGAGAAGAAGGTGTCCGGCGAGATGGCAGGCGGCGGCTCGCCCTATGCGCAGCTGACCGTGGAGCGAAACCGTATCTCCTGAAGGCCATCAAAAGCTTTCATCATCCCATCAGCCACAAGGACTTTTCCCACGCCGATCCGGCATTTACGGTCTCTCGGACACATCGAGGGGATATGGACATGCTGACAATCTACGGAGTCTATCGATCGCGCGCCTCACGCGTCTACTGGACGGCGGAGGAACTCGGGCTCGAATTCCGCTCGGTGCCGGTGCTGCAGGCAAGGCGGCTCGCAGATCCGCTATCTCAGGATGCGCCACTCAACACGCATTCGCCTGAATTCATTGCCGTCAACCCGATGGCGCAGATCCCCAGCATTCGGGACGGCGACCTCGTCATGCACGAGTCGCTGGCGATCAATCTTTACCTCGCCCGTAAACATGGCGGACCGCTTTCCGGCCAAACCGTCGAAGAAGACGGATTGCTGACGATGTGGACAATCTGGGCGGCTGCGGAGGTCGAACCGCACACGGTGAAGATCGTACTCACCTATGATAACGGGCTTGAAAACAGCGAAGGTGGCCAACAGACGATCGCGGTTGCCTGCCGCTCGCTGCGCAGGCCGCTGGCGGTTCTCGAAGGCCACCTCGCCGGCCGGCAATGGATCGTCGGCGACCGTTTCACCGTTGCCGATCTCAACATCGCCGAGGTGCTGCGCTACGCCCAGAGCGAAGAGGCGCTTTTCCAGGCGCATCCGAATATCAAAGCCTGGATCGAGCGCTGCCAGTCCCGCCCAGCTTACAAGGCCATGCAGGCGACCCGCGGCAAGGAGCCGATCGAAATTTGAGGACTACTGGAAAAGTGTGAGCGTGCCGGCCATTTCCTCACGGATCCAGGCCTTGAAATCCTTGACCTTCTTTGGCTCGCGCGTGCCTTCGGCGGTGACGAAGTAGTGGCCGAAGCCGGTACGGGCGCGAATGCCGAAGGGGGCGGCGAGCCGGCCTTCGGCGAGCGCAAAGGCGGCAAGGGTCTGCCAGGCCAGCATGACGCCCTGCCCTGCAATCGCCGCATCGAGGCAGAGCGAGGCGTCGTTGAAGACGTGACGGGTCGAAAGCGTAGCACCTGATAGTCCGACCTCGCGCATCCAGACCTCCCAGGTGAACATGGCATGGCCATCGATGATGGCAGGCAGTTCGAGAATATCGGCAGGCTCTTTCAATTTTGCCGCCATCTCGGGCGAACAGACGGGAAAGACCTCCTGCTCCAACAGCAGCTCTGCCTTCACGTCCGGCCATTTTCCGGTACCGACGCGGATACCGATATCGACGTCGCAGAGGGCCGGATTGACGAGATTGGTGGTTGCATCCAGCCGCAGCTTGATGTCGGGATGGCGCTCGGCGAAGCGGTCGAGCCGGCAGACCAGCCAGCGGGCGGCGAAAACCGGCGCCACCGAGATTGTCAGGATGGTGTCGTCCTTGCGGCTGGCGATCGACACCGCCGCCGAAAGACGGGCGAACCCCTCGTCGAGCGCCAGGAGCACCGGCCGGCCGGCTTCGGTGGCGATCATGCCCCTGGCGGTGCGCTCGAAGATCACCTGACCAAGCTGGGCTTCGGCCTTGATGACCTGCTGGCTGACGGCGCCAACCGAGACGCCGAGTTCGTCGGCGGCGGCCTGGAGCGAGCCGAGACGACCGACGGCCTCCAACGCGCGCAGGCCGTTGAGATGGACCATGTTCAAGTTCTTCATATAGTTTTTCTATAGCGCCGCCGCATTAATCTCAATTGAAAATCTACCTGTTGAGGCCGACATTGCAAGCACAGGCAATCCATTCGAACGCAGGACGCGAGCGGATGGGATGGCTCAGCAGGCGCCAGCCGCCATTGATCATCCTTCTGCGCTACTGAGAAAGCGAGGCATGCCATGTCTTTGTTGAAGTTTTTCTTCACCCCTGTTCGGCAGGTGGCAAGCGCGGAAATTGCCCCAGCTTGGAAGGATGATCCCCTGCGACATCCCGAGGTCGAGCGCATGTCAATGCGCGAAATCGCCGATCTGCCGCTCGGGATGCCGGCCGGCTTTCCCAAAGAGACCAAGCCGCCGCTGGCGAAATGCGCGTGAAGATATGGTAGGTTCGCCCTAACCGAAAGGGCGGAGCAATGGCCGACGACGTCGATGCGATCTTCGAACGCCTGAAGCGGCTGGCGGCGGAAGCCGGCCTGCCTGATGTCGAGGAGAGCACCTCCTATGGCAATCCGGCGCTGAAGGTCGGCGGCAAGAGTTTTGTCGCGGTGAAGAATGCCGAGACGATCGTGATCTCGATTTCGCTCGACGACAAGGATCACCTGCTGGAAATGGCGCCTGACGTCTATTTTCAAACCGATCATTATGTCGGCTGGCCGCATCTGCCGGTGCGCGCCGCCGTGATCGGCGACGAAGAACTGCGGTTGCGACTGATCGGCGCCTGGCTGTTCCGGGCGCCGAAGAAGCTTGCCGCAGGTTTTAACGGTCAGGCCCGATCGTAGGCCAGCGCCCGCTGGACGGCGGGGCGCAGCAGCATGCGGGCGTGGTGGTCGCTCGCCTTTTCGAACCGGGCGGGATCGACGCCGTCCGATGGCAGCCAATCGGTCATGACGAAGAGATAGGGATCGGCGAGCGAATAGGCCTCACCCATCACCCATGGGCCTTCGAACATCGTCTGCTCGATCAGCGTGAAACAATCGGCCATGTTCTCGGGCACCTTGGCCTTCATTGCCTCGATTGCCGCCGGCTCGTCGGCCCAGCGCGAGCCGCGCGGGCGATGGGCATGGTTCACATGCACGGTCGAGCAGATATAGCTGTTAAAGGACTGGAGCCTGGCAAATTCGAAGGCATCGTCAAGCGGCGCCAGCTTGGCGGCCGGCGCGCTCTGGGCGATATAGGCCAGGATCGCCGGCGTTTCCGTCAGCACGCCATAATCGGTGACCAGTGCCGGCACCCGGCCCTTCGGGTTGATCTTCAGATAGTCCGGCGAACGCTGCTCGCCATCGCGGAGGCTGATCTTCTTCGTTTCGAAGGCCAGGCCGGATTCTTCCAGGGCAATAAGGCTTGCGAGCGCGCAGGTTCCCGGCGCGTAATACAGTGTCAGCATGGTTCTCGACTCCCTTTCGGCAAGGGTTATAGCGCAGCGGTCGGTGGGCCGGAACTGGGGAGATTGGGTTTTGATCGTCCATGGGGACAAGGTGGGTGCGAGTGTGAGGACATGATCGGTGTGCCGTGTGGCCCCCTCATCCGACGGGTCGGTTGAGGGGGTGAGCGACAAAGCTGCGAATGCGCTGAGTGTAGCGAAGGGTAAAGCGCGGGCGCTGCAATCCGCTCAGCCGCAGCCCGGCACATCCTCCAGCCTGTGCCAGACCGGAATGCCGCGTTCCCTGGCGATGCGCACGTCGTTATCCGCTCCCTTGGAATCGCCGGGCAGGCGCAGCACGCCTTCGCAGAGATGCAGCAGCCGGCCGGCAACCGGGTGGAAGATCTCTTCGTAGAGCGCATCGCCGACCGACCGGCCGCCGGCGGCATGCCAGATCGGCAGCGCCACCCATTCGCCGATCATCGGCACGTGGCCCGCCTCAAACAGCGCGTGTGAGGGTTCTTCCAGCCGCTTCAGGTTGGCGGCCATCTTTTCCGGGTCGTCGCCCGTTCCGGACCGATAGGGCCCGGCAATCAAAATCAACATGATCCACTCCTTCGCTCCGCATCTGCGTGAGCACTCCCGGCCTCATGCACGGGATTTCGTGAAAATGCACGATATTTCTTGAATGTCGAGTCGTTTCGTGCAATATCGGGCTATTATGTTTAATTTCGTGCAGAGAGACGATGCTGACAACGCAACGCAAGACCCTCATTCTCGACATCCTGCGCCGTGACGGCCAGGTGATCGCCAAGCGCGTCGCCGAGGATTTCGCCCTTTCGGAAGACACGATCCGGCGCGACCTCAGGGAAATGGCGGCGGAGGGGCTGCTGAAACGGGTGCATGGCGGGGCGATGCCGCTGGCGCCTGACCTGCCTGACTTCACCGCCCGGCGCAGCGTGTCGTCACAGATCAAGGCACGGCTGGGAGCAGCGGCGGCGGCGATGATCAAGCCCGGCCAGATGATCTTCCTCGATGGCGGCACGACCACGGCGGAGATCGCCCGGCATTTGCCGCGCGACATGCCGCTGACGGTTGCGACCCACAGCCCGACGATCGCCGCCGAGCTGGAACACCACCCGACAGCCGAGGTGATCCTGACCGGCGGACGGCTCTACAAACATTCGATGGTGGCGACGGGCGCAGCGGCGGCAGCGGCGATCTCGCAGCTTCGCCCCGACCTCTTCTTCCTCGGGGTGACGGCGGCGCATCCGGTGCACGGGCTTTCCACCGGCGATTTCGAGGAAGCGGCGATCAAGCGGCACATTGCCCGCTGCTCGGCCGAAACGCATGTGCTGCTGACTGAGGAGAAGTTCGACCTCGTCTCGCCCTGCCCGGTGCTTGGCATTTCCGAGGTGGCGGGGCTGATCGTGCCCATGGAGGTGACCGCCGAACGGCTGAAACCCTATCGCGATCTCAACGGCGCAATCGCCGCAGCATGATGGTGCTGCGGGAGGGCTGCGGTGCTGCAGCATGCGGCAAGAGACTTGCGGCAAGGGCCGCGATGAAGGCCGCCAACACGGCATAGGCCGGCGCTATGCTGCCGGTTCCAAAGGTGAGCACCGTCTGCAGATATGGCTGCGCCAACGCGATGACGACGGAAAGTGCCGGCATGTCGAGCAGGGTCCCGGCGATCCGCGACAGTTCCGGCATGAAGGCTGCGCCAGAAAGCGCGCCGTAGACCGCCGTCAGGCGGAGTGTGAGGCGCAACGGCACCGAGGCTGCAAGCGGCGGCATGTCGCCATCCTCGAGGGCAAACATGAGATAGGCTGCGAAAGCCGCCAGAAACAGGAAGGCGACGGGCAGTGCGGCCAGGGTAGCGGATTGCGTCAGCGCCGCCCCATCCGCCGCCAGGAAGAGCAGGATCGGCGTGGAAGCGACGAACCAGATGGCGACGATCGGCCCCCAGAACCAGATGAGCGAGAGAGCGTGAAGACGGAGCAGCGTCGCCATGAAGAGCACGCCGATCGCGGTCCAGATGCAGGCGGGTTTGAGCACGCCCGATATCAGCCGCAGGGCCGGCTCGCAGGTCCCGGCCATCTCGCCACAGCCGGACAGCTGGATCGTGAGCCAGGTGATATAATCGAGGCTCAACGTAGCGAACATGAAGATGCCGATGCCCATCAGCATCCACCAGAGATAGCGGCCTGCAAACATGCCCTGCCCTCACGGCTTCCAGGACTGTGCTCACGTCGCTGCGAAAGGGTGCATCCGCGATCGCAGGACGTACCCCTTTATATTAGGCAATTCTTATTTTTCTAATAACTTATGTAAGCAAGCTCGACTCATCCGGCCAAGGCGGAGCTGACCCTGACACCGCCGACATGGATGCCGTTCCAATTGCGCATTGGCTTCGTGGCATGGGCGATCAGGGCCGCATGCACCTCGCACTCCGTCTCGAAGAAGTGGGCGAGGGTCGCCGCCACCATGGCTTCGGCGGCACGGGTCGTGCCATCCTCGCATTTCAGCGCGATGGCGATGCCCTTTTCCGGGATGGCGGCGCAGAAGACGCCTTCGGCGCCTGTTTTGCAAAAGATACGGCCAGGGGCGATCTGCATCAGTTCCGTGCAGGCGCGGCCGGAGCCCGCGACATAGAAGGGCTCGGCCATGCAGGCCTCGATCAGGCGGAGAGAGGCCTTGGCGCGCAGCGGTTCGAGGCCGTTGCCGGTCGCCATTTTGGCAAAACCGTGAGCAAGGCTCTTGAGCGGCACGGCATAGGTCGGAATCGAGCAGCCGTCGGTGCCGCAGCTGTCGGCGCCGAGCACGGCGCCGGTCAGGCTTTCCATCGCCGCGCGGATCTCGACCTGCAGCGGGTGCTGATAGCCGACATAGCCCTTCGGATCGAGGTGCTGATGACAGCAGGCGCAGATGAAGCCGGCATGTTTTCCCGAGCAATTGTTGTGTAGCGCGGTCGGCGCCTCGAGCGTGCGGGCCTGATGGATCAGGGTCTTCTGATGGAACGACCAGTGGGCGCCGCATTCCAGTGCCTCGGCGTCGCGACCGGCGCGCGACAGCATGGAAGCGGCCAGCGCCACATGCTCGTCCTCGCCACTGTGCGAGGCACAGGCCAGCGCCAATTCCTTGTCGCCGAAGCCGTAGGCATCGGCAGCACCGCTCTCGACCAGCGGCAGCGCCTGCATCGCCTTGCAGGACGAGCGCGGGAAGACCGCGGCCTCGATGTCGCCCAGCGAGAAGACAAGCTTGCCGTCGCCATCGACGACAGCCACCGCGCCACGATGGCGACTTTCGACGAGCAGGCCGCGGGTGACTTCGACGGTGACGGGATTGGTCATGAGCTCTCATCCGGATGCTGGCGGGGTTGCGCAGTCCATAACGCGTCACGCGGCGAAAGCCAACGGGGTTGACGTGGCGTCGAGGTTTAGGCGGCTGCGCGGGTGCCTGCTGATAGTGCACCGGCTCTATGGGTGGCTGGACATCACCGCATATTCCGCCGTCCCAGCCCTTGAGTTTAGACGGCTCGAGACGTTATGCCTTGCAACCCAATTCACAATCCGAGGAATTGTTTTGCAATCGGGCATATCTATCACCGAGTCCACGTTGTTGGCACTTTTCACGATTGTCTCTCTGAGCTTGGCGTGTTGGTCGGCACGCCAGCCCGCAAAGACGAGCGTCGGAATCACCCTTGGAGTCCTTCTTGGGCTGGTGTTGATATACACCACCTCAGCGCTCGTCGCTTTTTTGGCAAATGTTCTTCCCTTCGGGCAAATCGACTTCTGGCTCTCGAATTTGGTCGCGAAATTCTGAAATAGGCATTCAGCCCCCTTGCACGCTTGGACGCGATCACATCGTCCAAACATTCATCACAAAAATTGACGAAGACGATCTAAAACTATCGTTTCTCTGATAGATCCGATGCGGCTAAGAGTGGTGCATCAGGAACCGCCCCCATGCCATCCACTTTTTCCTTGATCCTTCGCGACAACAGGATCCGTATTCCGACCGTGACACTCGTCGCGCTCGCCTTCACCTATGCTTCGACCGCGCCCTACCAGTCGATCATCGGGATCAACGAACTCGGCTTGAGCAATGGCGCCTATTCGGCGCTGGTGTTCTTCTCGGCAATCGTCAACGTTACGACAAGCCTGACGCTCGGCATCTGGTCGGACAGGCTGAAAGAGCGCCGGCCTCTGGTGCTGGGGCTTTGCGTCGCCGGCATGCTCGGCTTCGGGTCGATCGCGATCTTTCATAGCCCCATGGTCTTCATCTTCTCCACGCTGCTGCTGGTACCGATGAGCAATTCCACCTACTCGCTGCTGTTCGCCAGCCTGCGTGCCAGGACCAATCAGATGGACCGTGGCCAGGGGGCGGCGATCACCGCAACGGTGCGAGCGCTGTTTTCCGGCTCATGGGCGCTGGCGCCGGGGTTGATCGGCCTCTATCTCGTCAGTTCGCCGTCGATGACGCCGGCCTATGGGATCGCGGCATTGGCAAGCTGCACCTGCTTCTGCCTGTATTTCTTCTTCGCACCCCGAAATGGCGCCGCCGGCCCTGCCCCCGATCACGCCGGGTTCTTTGCTTCGCTGAAACGGATTTTTGTGCCGCATGTGCTGTCGCGCGTTATCGTCATGGCGATGCTGTTCGGGCTGCAGCGGCTGAACAGCATGCTCTTGCCGCTGATCATCACCCATGCGGCCGGCGGCACCGTCGTCGATGTCGGCTTCATGGCAGGTTTGACGGCGCTGCTCGAGATGCCGTTCATGATGATGTGGGGCTTTGCGCAGCGCCACTTCCGGACCGTGCATGTGCTCGCCTTCGGCGCGCTGATCTATTGCGTCTATCTGCTGCTGCTTGGTTTTGCTTCCGCGCCCTGGCACATCTATGCACTGCTCCTCGTCAATGCCTGCGGGGCGGCAGCGATCCTCAGCGTGCCGATCACCTATCTGCAGGACCTGATCGCGGACCGACCGGGTCTCGGAACCTCGCTGATCTCGCTGAACACTTTCATTGGGACCGGCATCAGCGCCGGTCTCTTCGCCTTCGGCACCGCGATCACTGATTATTCCGGCACCGCCTTTGTCGGCGCGGCCGCGGGTCTCGCATCGATCGGAGTGCTGCTCTATCTCGAAAGCAGCTGGCGGCAGGCGCGGCAGCCGGCGTGAAGCGCCAGCCGGTTGCGAGCGATATCGGTCAACGCGGCATGATGCGGTAGGCGCAGCGGCGCGCGCCGGCGAGGATGTGTTCGCTGCGCTCGATATCGGCGCCGAGGACGGCGCGGAAGGTTTCGAGTTCGGAGCGGCAGAAGCCGGCGCAGGCGGTAGCGGCGGCGCAGATCGGGCAGTGGTTTTCGACCAGCATGAAGGAGCCGTCCGCCTCCTGCCAGTGATCGGCCATATAGCCCTCGCGGGTGCGAATGCCGGCAAGGGCCTCGACGCGCGAGGCAAGGTCATGCGCCTCGCTGAGTTCCTGCCGATAGCGCTGCAGCGTCTCGGCCTCGCGGGCGGAGATGACGGTATCGAGGGCTGCGGCCCCGAGCTGTTCGACGAGCGTGCCAAGGAGATTTGCCGTCAGCTCGGCATGGCCATCCGGAAACTGGCGGTTGCCGCTGGCCGTGAGGTGCCAGAGCTGGCGCGGCCGGCCCCT
>NZ_JALBGX010000083.1:0-29970 GCF_023006465.1 Rhizobium sp. PRIMUS64
AACGTCGTACTGGCCGCCCTTGGTCGCGATGTCGGTCGTGACCTTCTGGCGCAGCACGTTTTCTTCGAGGGTTACCCATTCAAGGTCGATGCCGGGGTTCTTCGCCTTGAAGTCATCCGTCAGCTTCTGCATCCGGATCATGTCGCCGTTGTTCACGGTCGCGATCGTCAGCGTTTCGGCCAGAACGGTGGAGCTGAGTGCTACGGAAATAAAGGCGCCGAGCGCGCCTGCAAAATAATGTCTCATGGATCCTCCCAAGACAACTCACCCCGAAACGTCAGCCATTCCTCCAAAGGTGAGCGTGGGATGCAATTTAAATGGCCAGTGGGAGCAAACTAGCGCTTGAGGAGCCAAAAACCGATACTCTTATGCAAATCCCCGACCGTAAACGATTCTGATCTCCTGCAATTGTATCAGCGTGGCCCCGCCTGACTAAGGGTCGCGACGGCCTGCATGGCTGATGAGGCGAATTCAACGCGCCAAATGGACAATTCAGCGAATGTGGAAACGTTACCACATTTTCTTGACTCGCAATTCTCCTGCGTTTATTCGAATGTGGAAACGTTGCCATATTTGGGAGGGAGCCTGATGAAGTCCGCGCGGTTGAACCGACTTTTCGGCGTGTCTGGAAATTGTTTTGACGTTGCTATCGATCACGGCATGTTCAATGAACGGACTTTCCTTGCCGGCATCGAGAACATGAAGACTGCCATCGAGGTGATCGCGCAAGCGGCGCCCGATGCCATTCAGTTGCCGCCGGGGACGGCACCCCTTCTGCAGGCTATTCCCGGCAAGCATCGCCCGGCACTGGTGCTGCGCACCGACATCGCCAACATCTATGGCAATCCCCTGCCGTCTCAGCTGTTTTCCGAGATGATCGACAGGGCGGTGGAACAGGGCGTCGCGTTGGATGCTGCCTGTGTCGTCGTTAATCTTTTGATGCTGCCGGACCAGCCGGAAGTCTACCGCGCCTGTGTGCGCAATGTGAACAGCCTGAAACGCGAATGCGAGATCTACGGCATGCCGCTGATGGTCGAGCCGCTCGTCATGCAGGACAATTCCAAGGGCGCCTACATGGTCGATGGCGCGATCGACAAGATCCTGCCGCTTGTGCGCCAGGCCGCCGAACTCGGCGCCGATATCATCAAGGCCGACCCCTGCGACAATGTTGAGGAATATCATCGCGTGGTCGAAATCGCCCAAGGCCTGCCGGTGCTCGTGCGCGGCGGCGGCCGCGTTTCGGATCAGGAAATCCTGATCCGCACCAAGCAGTTGATGGAGCAAGGCGCCCGTGGCATCGTCTATGGCCGCAACGTCATTCAACACAACAATCCCGGCGGCATGACGCGAGCCTTGATGGCGATCGTCCATGACAAGGCTTCCGTCGAGCAAGCCTCGCTGCATATTGGCTGACGCGCGTCTGGGGAGGGCATGTCATGACGAAAATATTCCGCTTCGGCGTCATCGGCTGCGGTCTGATGGGGCGCGAATTCGCGAGTGCCGCGGCGCGCTGGCTGCATCTGGCCGATGTGAAGGCGCGACCGGAAATCGTCGCCGTCTGTGATACCAACGCGACGCTGCTCGACTGGTTCAGGGACAATGTACCGACTGTTCGGCAGTTCACCGCCGACTATAGGGAGCTTCTGGCCAATCCCGAGGTCGATGCGGTCTATTGCGCCGTCCCGCATGTGCTGCACCAGCAATTCTACATCGACGTCCTGAAGGCCGGAAAGCATCTTCTCGGCGAAAAGCCCTTCGGCATGGACGCCGCTCAGAACCGGGAAATCATGGCGGTTCTCACCGAGCATCCCGAACTCCTGGTTCGCTGCTCGTCGGAAATGCCGTTCTTCCCCGGCGCACAGAAGGTCATCGCGCTCGCAAAAAGCGGCGATATGGGAGATATAATCGAAGTCGAGGCGGGTTTCCTGCACTCTTCGGATATCGACCGGCAGAAGCCGATCAACTGGAAGCGCATGGCTGAGATCAATGGCGACTATGGCTGCATGGGTGATCTCGGCATGCATGTGCTGCACGTGCCGCTGCGTCTCGGCTGGCGCCCGACGACCCTGCATGCGCAACTGGTCAAGAAGGTTACCGAACGTCCCGACGGCAAGGGCGGCATGCTGCCCTGCACCACCTGGGACAATGCCACGATCAGCAGCCGCGTACGCACCGGGGATCAGGATTTCCCAATGGTGCTGAAAACCTGGCGCATCGCGCCCGGCGAATCCAACACCTGGTACATCAGGGTTCTTGGCATGAAGAAAAGCGCATTCTTCAGCACGAAGTCGCCGCGCCAGTGGCAGTGGATGGATTATAATGGCGGAGCGCAGGCCTGGAGCACCGAGGATCTCGGCTATGGCTCGCTGTTTCCGGCCATCACAGGCAAGATCTTTGAATTCGGTTTTGCCGACGCCATACAGCAGATGTGGGCGGCCTTCGTCGATGAGCTTGCCGGCGGGGATGCGAACGGTTTCGGCTGTGCGACGCCGGCGGAGGCGCAGGCGCATCATGCGGTCCTGACGGCAGCCCTCAAATCCGGTCGCGAGGACGTCGTGGTACCGGTCGCGTATGACGGGGTGTCCGTTTGATGCAGCGCTCCGCGATCAACGCCGCGTTGCTGCGGGCAACCGAGGCTCTCGAGCGCTGGCATTGGTCCCTGCCGGCATGGGGATATTGGACGGCGGCGGATTTTGCCTCTCATCCGGAGGCATCGGCCTATTTGCGCGCCCATCAGCTGGGTTGGGATGTCACCGATTTCGGCTCGAACCGGTTTGCCGAATGCGGCCTCGTGTTGTTCTGCCTGCGCAATGGCATCGTTGATGTCGAGGGGGAGCGGACCTATGCCGAAAAGCTGCTCTTCGTTGGGGAAGGGCAGGTCACGCCGACGCACCGTCATGCGGCGAAGATGGAAGACATCATCAATCGCGCCGGCGGCGATCTCGTCATCGAATTCGCCGCAACCGATGCCGATGGCAATGTGCTGACGGAGGATGTGACGGTTCCGGTCGACGGGCTGCCGCACCGGCTCGCGGCATGGGAGCCGTTGATTCTTGAGCCTGGCCAAAGCGTGACGATCCGCACCGGGCTTTACCACCGCTTTTACGGCAGGAAAGGGGGCGGACCTGTCCTTGTCGGCGAGGTCAGCCAGGTCAACGACGACAACAGCGACAATGTCTTTCTGGAGCCGATCGGGCGCTTTGCCGTGATCGAGGAAGACGAGCCGCCGCTGAGACCGCTCTGGAACGAAGGAGGCAGTTGATGCGGGGCGGGGAGGAGGTTTGCGATCGCGATAGCCAGAAGCACGGCGGCATCGTCTGCGCGGGAAACTTCATTGTCGATCGCGTCCACACCCTGTCCTATTGGCCAGAACAGGGCAATCTCGCGCATATCCTGCACCAGGATCTGGGCGTGGGCGGCGGGGCGGCCAATGTCGTTACCGATCTGGCCTCGCTCGGATTTCCCGGAAAGCTGGCGGCGGCGGGATGCATCGGCGCTGATCAGGATGGGGAGATCGTCAAGGCCCGCCTTACAATTGCCGGCGTCGATGTCGGTGGGTTGACCGCGCTTGCCGACCGGGTGACGGCGCATACGCATGTCATGAATGTGCCCGGCCAGAACCGGACCTTCTTCTATCATGGCGGCGCCAACGATGCCGTGACGGATGAGCTCGTCTCACCAGCCGCCTTCGCCAAGGCCGGCTATCGGCTGTTCTATCTCGGTTATCTCATGCTGTTGCCGGGTCTCGACCGCATCGGCCCTGACGGTCGTTCGGGAGCGTCGCGCCTGCTGGAAGCCGCACGCCGCGCGGGGCTGACGACCTGCGTGGATTTCGTATCGAGCGAAGACCCGGAATTTGCCGCCAAGGTCGGCGTCGCTCTGCCCTTCTGCGATTTCCTGATCATCAATGAGATGGAGGCGGGTCGGGCAACCGGCGTCATCGTTCGCGATGCGAAGGGAGATTTGATCGAGGCGGGACTTTTGGAAGCGGGCGAGCGCCTGCTTGCGGCAGGCGTCACCAAAGGCGCGATTATCCATGCACCGGAAATCTGCTTCTGGTTTGCATCAGGCGCATCCCCGATCATGACGCGTTCACGACCCGTCGATCCCCATGACATCGTCAGTACGGTCGGCGCAGGAGACGCCTTCTGTGCCGCCGTGCTCTACGGCCTGCATGAGAACTGGCCTGTCGAGCATATCTGCGCCGTCGCCCATGCTGCGGCTGCGCATTGCCTCGCGGGTGCGACGGCCACCGACGGCATCCCCGACATGTCTGTGCTCCTTCGGGAGGCGCAGGAGGCGAGCCCGCAATCCGCATAGCCCATTGGCGTCGTCTCAGGAGAGGGCGGCGCCGATCACCATCCAGTCAGAATGGAGGAGCAGACATGAAGCTATTCACGATGGCAGCCGCGCACGGCACCCTTGCCGGCGCAGGTCCGAGCGGGGAGGCAGTGCGATGACCTATACGGAAACGGCGCGGCTCTCGGGCAAGGTGGCATTGGTCACAGGGGGAGCGAGCGGTATCGGCAAAGCAGTATGCGAACGCTTCGCCGCCGAAGGCGCCAGGGTTGTCGTGGCAGATCTCGACGGTGAACGATGCGCACGGGTGGCGGAAGCGATCGGTCCGCATGCCTGGGGTGTGGCGCTTGACGTGACCAGCCAGGACAGCATCGAAGAAGCTGCACGCTTCGCCATCGCCACTGCCGGCAAGATCGATATCCTGGTCAATGCCGCAGGCATTTACGAGGTCGAGTCCATTCTGGAAATATCCCGGGAGCGCACCGCTAGGGTATTTCAGGTCAATATCGAAGGCGTGATTTTCATGACACAGGCCGTTGCCCGGCACATGGTGGAGAGAGGGGAAGGTGGACGCATCATCAACTTCTCGTCCCAGGCGGGGCGTCGGGGCGAAGGACCTGCTGTGGCTTACTGCGCATCCAAGGCGGCGGTCATCAGCATCACGCAAAGCTGCGCTCTGGAGCTGATCCGTTACGGCATCAACGTCAACGCCATCGCTCCCGGCGTCGTCGATACGCCGATGTGGGACGTCGTCGATGCAAAACTCGGCAGCCGGGAAGGTTTGAAACCCGGTGACGTCAAGCGCCGCGTGGCTGCCGCCGTTCCCGCCGGACGATTTGGCGCTCCCCAAGAACAAGCTGCCATGGCCGCCTTCCTGGCCGGGCCTGATGCAGCATACATCGTGGCGCAGTGCTACAATGTCGACGGCGGCAATGTCATGAGCTGAGCGCTTGAGCCGCGTCGCGGGTGCATCATCCTGCAAGGCGGCTTCATCAGCACGATCGGCAATCGAACTTGAGGTCTGGAGGAGTGGAATGAAGGCTGTACGCTTGGAGTCGATCGGGTCTTTGACCATGCGCAACGTTGAGAAGCCGGTTGCCGGGCCAGGCGAGCTACTTGTCCGGGTGGCAGCCGCCGGCATCTGCGGTTCCGATCGCCACATGTACAAGGGCGAATATCCGACTGCGATCCCCGTCACGCTGGGCCACGAATTCTGCGGCATCGTGGAAGAGATCGGCGATGGTGTGACACGGTTTGCCGGCGGGGAGCTCGTGACGGTCGACCCCAATATCGCCTGCGGCATCTGTCCGGCTTGCACGCAGGCGCGGCCGAACCTGTGCGAGAGCTTGACTGCCATCGGCGTGACACGGGATGGCGGCTTTGCGGAATATGTGGCGGTGCCGCACGCGCAGGCCTTCAGGCTGCCGGCCGACCTCGATCCCGTTCACGGCGCCTTCAGTGAACCGCTGGCCTGCTGTATCCACGCCATCGACAAGGCAAGGATCCGTCCGGGCGACAGCGTCGCGATCCTCGGCGGGGGCGTGATCGGTCTGCTGATGGTGCAACTGGCCCGCCTGGCGGGGGCGAGCGAGATCATTTTGATCACGCGCCAGCAGTCGAGACGCCAAACCGCTCTGCGCCTGGGGGCGACGCACGCCTTCGACCCGGCCTCCTCGGACACGATCGCTTCCGTGCGAGAGGTTACCAAAGGCGGCACAGACGTGGTCATCGAGTGCGCCGGCGTGCCCGACACGCTTCAAAGCGGTCTGAGGATGGCGCGGCGCGGTGGCACATTCGTGCTTTTCGGGGTCACGCCGGCAGGTGTCGAGGTGCCGGTTCTGCCCTTCGATCTGCTGGTGAACGAAGTCGATATCAGGCCGGCCTACCTCAATCCTTTCACCCATTCGCGCGCTGCTGCAATGGTAGCAAACGGGGCATTGGAGCTGGACGCGCTGGTCACCAAAACCATCGGTCTCGAGGAGGTCGCCGACGTGGTGGGCAACGCGCCATTACCGGGCGAGATCAAGGTCATCGTCCGACCCTAGCTCACGTCGCTCATCTCCGATCGACACTGCCGCTCAGTTGCGGACGGGGCCGGTGGAATCGCGCTCGATCAGCGTGACCGGCACCTTTACGATCGCACCCTGCCGAGATGCGTCCCCTGTCTGGTGCTCTTCGATCAGCGCTTCCAGCAACCGTGCTGCTTGCTGCCCGACATCGCGGATCGGCTGCGCGACCGTTGTCAGCCGCGGAAAGACATAGGCTGCCTCCGGCAGGTCGTCGAAGCCGACGACCGAATAGTCGTTCGGAACGGAAAATCCGCGATCCTGGATGGCGTGGATTGCGGCAATCGCTGAGACGTCGGTCGTGCCGATGATCGCGGTGATATCAGGCCGAGACGCCAGCAATTCTCGCGCCAGCCGGTAGGTCTCCGCAAAACTGTGCTCTTCCGCCATCGCCACGATGGCAGGTGCGATGCCATCCTTGGCCATTTCCGCCGTGATGCCCTGAAGACGAAGCTGGATAGGTTGGCTGTGGGCCGGCGCGCCGACGATGGCGATCGCCCGGTGGCCGAGGTCGATCAGATGGCGCGCCATCAGCCGTCCGCCTTCCGCATGATCGGCCATGACAGCGTCGTCTGCGATGCCGTTCAGCTCGCGGTCAATGGCGATGATCGGAATGTGGGCGTCCCTGAGCACTCCGAAATGCTCGATACTGCCGAAGGCGCTCGCCACGATGACGCCATCGACGCGCTGGGCGAGCAGCATCGAGATATAGCGCACCTCGTGGTCCATGTTTTCCGCCGTGCTGCAGATCAGCGTCTGATAGCCGTGCTGGAACAATTCCTGTTCGATGGCATGGGCCAGGATGCCGAAGAAAGGCACTTCAATCGACGGCAGCATCAGTCCGATCATCCGGCTTGGTGCACCCCGCAGCATACGTGCACCCTTGCTGGGTGTGTAGTTCAGTGATCGGATTGCCGCCTCGACCCGGTCCCTGAGCTCAGGCGAGGCATAACCGCTGTTGTTGAGAACACGCGAGACCGAAGAGACTGACGTTCCTGCAAGCTTAGCGATATGTCTGATGCTGGTCGTCACGTGCTCGCATTTCTTTCTCTACGGCGCCGCGCGTCTTTTCAGACGCGCATAGCACGCTAGCACAGGAGCGGTCGAACATTCATCAGGCGGGCTGCTGAAGTTCACCTCCATTTGTCATTCCACTAGATCACTCGCGGAACGCCGCATCAAGCGCGCCGCTGTTCGAAGATCTTTCTGTCGGTGCAAAACCGCAAGCCTGGCGCTATACAAGGCAAAATAAAATCACATAAAACCACATTTATAAAGATTGGTTTGTGTTTGCGGTCTGATATTGTCGCTTTGGCGGGCGTCCGAGCCATTTTTTGAGAGAAGCAAAATGATCAATTGCCTCGTAGTCGATTTGGGCGCTGGGAGCGGGCGGGCGATGCTGGGCCGCTTCGACGGACAAAAGATCGATCTTTCGGAGGTTCACCGGTTCTCCGGGATGGAGATGCGCCTTGATGATGGACCTCACTGGGACCTCAATCGTTTGCTTGAGGAAATCAAGAAAGGCTTGCAGCTGGCACTCGAGCGTTGCGCGAAAATCGATTCCATCGGCGTGGATAGTTGGGGGGTAGATTATGCTCTCGTTGACGCCTCCGGAGAGCTGCAAGCTGCGCCTCACCACTACCGGCATAACCGTTCCCAACGAGGCTATGACGCCTTTCCCCTGACACCCGGTGAAATGTTCGAGCGGACCGGTTCGCAGGTTCTCCCAATCAACACGGTCTATCAGCTTTTCAGCGCAGGCAAGGAAGATCCATCGGTGATCGCCACCAGCCAGCGCGTGCTGATGATCGCCGATGCCGTCAATTATTACCTGACAGGGGCAGTCGGCGGCGACCTTACGCTTGCGCGCACCTCCGGCCTTCTCTCACTGGACGGAAAATGGGATCGTTCCATCTGCAGCAGCGCCGGCATCCCCCTCGGCCTGCTTCCACCGTTAACGCAGCCGGGCACGGTCCTTGGCCGGCTTCGGGAAGAGCTCCAATTGGAACTTCAACTACACAACCGAATTCCCGTGATCTCGGTCGCGGCCCACGACACTGCAAGCGCAGTATGCGGACTTCCACTACGTACGCAGGAAGCCTTCCTGATCTGTGGTTCATGGTCAATCATCGGCCGCGAGGTACGTCAGGCGATCACTTCGGAGGACGCCCGGTTAAGCGGTTTCGGCAACGAAGGTGGCATTGAAAGTCGTCAGCTTTTCCTACGAAGTTTGAATGGGTTACATCTGCTGCAAAAGCTTCGTTCGCACTGGTCTGCGCGCGTAGGGCAGGAGATCAGCTTCGCTCAAATGTCAGACCTTGCGACGATTGCCTCCGCACGTGGGATGTCAGCCTCGATCAATCCGTCGGATCCAACCTTCTTCGATCCGCCCGACATTGTGGCCGCTTTGACGCGCGCCTGCCCCGAACTCGCTGGATGCACCAATGACGACCTCGGCACTTTCGCACTTGCCGTCTACCGCGGGTTGATTGAAGACGTTGCAGAAAGTCTTTTGGCGCTCGAACGGCAGACGAACGAGCCTGTGGCCCGCCTTCGGATCTGTGGTGGCGGGGGCCAGGACGCTCTTTTGTGCCAAATGATAGCAAACCGCACCAGCCGCATCGTCACCGTCGGACCAATCGAAGCAAGCGCTTGGGGAAATATCGCAATGCAGCTGATTGGCCTTGGTTTGATCGAAAACCTTGCAGCGGCTCGCATCGTGATTGAAAAGTCGGCCGATATCCTGAATTACTACCCTCAGAAATAACAATGGGTTTCCCCTAAAAAATGCTCGCAGTCGAACGAAGACAGAAAATTCTTGACCTGGTCTATCGTCACAAGACGGTGCAGGTCACTGATCTCAGCAAGTCTTTTGGCGTCACCGAAGAGACGATCCGCCGCGACCTGCAGACCTTGGATGGAAGCGGGCTTCTGAGCCGCACACACGGAGGGGCGGTAGCAAGGGAAGCCGAAGCGGAAGATCTTCCCTATCGGATGCGTCAGGTCACCAATATCGAGGCGAAGCGGAAGATTGCCGCTCTCGCGGCTGCATTGGTGCACGATGCGTATGCAGTTATGATTGACTCTTCATCGACAGCTTTTGAGGTGCTCAGCGCGCTTAAAGATCATCGCGACCTAACGTTGATTACCAATTCCGTACGCATTACCGCCAACCCCGGGGCAACCCAGCACACTATCGTGTCGGTCGGCGGCGAGCTGCGTAAGCAGTCGATGACCTTCGTAGGAACATTGGCGACGCAGGCAATCGCCAAATTCAATGCCGATATCGCGCTCATCAGCTGCAAGGCCATCTCGATATCGGGAGGCGTTATGGATGCAAGCCTTCCGGATGCTGAGGTCAAGCGTGCGTTCATTGCCGCCGCCCGAAAGGTGTGTCTCCTGGTCGACGGGGACAAGTTTGATGGTTCGGCGCTCACCAGCGTCTGCCCTGTAGATCAAATCAACGCTGTTATCACCGATCGTCAGCCTTCCCAGGAATGGATCAAACATTTTCAGAAGCTGGGCATTCCAGTTCTCTACTAAAAACAACATTTTCAAACATTAAAATTTCTGTTTTTGTTGACTATGTCGCTGCCGCGGTTATGGTCCTCTCCGGAATTGAAGGTGAGGATCATGGAAAATAATCTCGAACTGCGTGAATTTATCTGCGAAGTGGGCCGACGCGCCTACGCGCGTGAGATGGGGGCGGCCAACGACGGCAATATTTCCGTTCTACTGGATGACGGTACGCTTCTTTGCACGCCGACCGGTGTCTCCAAGGGCTTCATGAAGCCGGAAATGATCTGCCATATCGATCGCAGCGGAAAGCCCATCGGTGATGGGCGATATCGTCCGTCCACCGAAATGGGCATGCATTTGTGTGTCTACGATCATCGCGACGATGTGCGTTCCGTCGTGCACGCGCATCCGCTTTACGCCACCGTGCATGCCATTTGTGGCAAGCCGCTGACCCAACAGATCATGCCTGAGTCGACAATGTTTTTGGGCGAAGTGCCGTTAACACCGTACGGCCTTCCGTCCACGCCGGAACTGTCAGACGCCATCATACCCTACCTGCAAAGGCACGATGCGCTTTTGCTCGAAAACCACGGTGCCCTGACCTATGGGCATGACTTGAACAGCGCCTATTTCAAGATGGAAGCACTCGATTATTACGCCAAGGTCGTCTACCTCGCGGCCTCCTACGGCGGCGCCAAGGAATTCAATGCAGATCAGATCGAGAGGTTGCTCGATGTTCGCCGCAAGCACTTCAACCAGCCGGGCCGCCATCCGTTTTTGAATCTCGCAGAGCAAGTTCGTCAAGAAGATCATTGATCTTTTGAAGACTATGTGGAGGACACAAATGTACGCAGAAAAGTTTCGCCTGGATGGCAAGGTCGCCGTCGTTACGGGTGGCGGACGCGGCATAGGGCTAAGCTGCGTCGAGGCGCTTGCCGAACACGGAGCAAAAGTTGTCATTGCCGATATTGATAAGGCAATCGCCGATGAAGGCGCGGCGGCAATGAAGGCAAAGGGATATGATGTCGCCACCTACCAGGTCGACGTTACGAAATCGGCGGACGTCGATGGGCTGGCCGACTGGGTGGTCTCGACCTATGGCAAGGTGGACATCCTGGTTGCGAATGCAGGGATCGCTCGCTCCGGCGTCGCCGCAGAAGAGGTGACCGACGAGCATTGGCTCCACGTCAATGACGTCAACTACAATGGCGTCTTTTGGTGCAACCGCGCCTTCGCCCGGCATATGCTCAACGCCAATTCGGGCTCGATCGTCAACATCGGGTCGATGTCGGGTCTGATATCGAACCGCCCACAGAAGCAAACCTACTATAACGCCGCCAAGGCTGCCGTGCACCAGATGACATCGTCGCTTGCGGCCGAATGGGCCGACCGGGGCATCCGTGTCAACGCCGTTGCGCCCACCTACATCGAGACTGCGATGACCACGTATCGTCACGACAATGAGGGAATGATCGATGTCTGGCTGCGAGATACGCCGATGCACCGTCTCGGCAAGCCTGACGAGATCGCTTCTGTCGTCCATTTTCTTGCATCGGATGCGTCAAGCCTCATGACCGGTACGACAGTCGTTGCCGATGCTGGTTTTACCTGCTGGTAAATCTATTCCGAATGCATTTTGGCCGGCGGATCAAGCGACAGGTGAGATCATCTCTAGTTTGAGGTTCGCATCCGTGAGGGTGATGGCCAAGCTTGGGCTGCCGGCTTTCAGTCGGTTCCGACTGGCAAACCGAACCGAGGTGGCTGAAATCTGCAGTGCATGCCTCAGCGAAGACATGTCCACATACCGAATATTTTGGCGATCACTTTCCCGTCCTCGCGTCGCAACTGCCCATGGACAGTTCTTTGCTCGTCAGAAAAATCAACAAGGTCGAAGAAAACGCTTTCATTTCGTTCGATATTTCCCAGGAAGAAAACGTCCTTATGGACGACCGGCCCCTTGCAGGGAAACCAGTTTTCCAAGGCGCGATCGGCGAGAGCCTGATACTCGGCAAAGTAAAATAGTCCCGCGCCGTTGAACTCCTGCGAGGCGCTGGGATCAAACCGAAAAGTTCGGAGCACTTTGTTGGCGAGGACGGAAAACCCGAAATGCGTTGCTAACCGCCCATTCCGGATGCCTGCAGCGTTCTGGGCCAGAAGGCTGGGCTGGAACCGCTGTCCCGGCGGCTCAGGCAACGTCACACGCGCTATCGAGTGATTGTTGTCTTTGATCGTTCTGTAAACGAAGGTTGAGATGAGTTCGACGGCGCCGACGCTTCGTCCGTGGACAGACAATTCATGTCGGGTCGAAGTCCGGGTTCGCGAGACTGCGGACAGTCTCGAATGGATGGTCAAAATATTGTTCGCCTGCACGACGTCGAAACGCGCATCCGTAAGTGACGTTGCACAGATCGCGGCATAGGCCTCCTCTCCATCGGCCGTTCTGAAATCCGCATTGTCGATCCCGAGATGACAGGCAAGCATCAGCCAGTGACGATGGCCGAGTTCCTTCATCAGCCAGGTCTCCGATAGCCCGTTTCCATTCAAATGGGGCATGCCGAGCAGCATGTGCGGATCAAGGGCACGTTCCATCAGGTCGCGTGCCGAAGGCCCCGTGGGCGGAAAATCGAGAAGGGCCGCGCTCATGATCAGGCGCTGACCGATTGCTTGAGAGACGATGTCTGCGCCGAACGTCGAGCTGCCAGATGCCCGACCACATGTTCGGCATCTCTACCGACGCTGAGGAACCGGCCCGAGCCCCAGGTCCAGAGCCAGGGAAGTCCGAGCACGTAAACGCCATCGACGGCGGTGACGCCGCGGCGATGAACGGGATAGGCATTGCCGTCGAAGATCGGCAGGCCGACGAAGGACCAATCCGGACTGAATCCCGTGGCCCAGATGACCGAGGTGATCCCTACCGCCTTCAGGTCGAGTTCGGCGATCTCCGCCTCAGGCTCCCAGACGGGGACATAGGGGGACCCGGCCGGAGCCTCGATGCCCTTTTCGGCGATGTGCCGGTCAATCAGGGCATTGATGCCGTTGTAGACACGGTCGGCGCCGTCGAGATTGGCCTTCAGGTTCGGCTCGAACAGCATCCGGCCGGCGGCGACGCCGGACATGCGGCCATAAAGCGCCATGCCCTCCAGCGCGAACTTGCGCAGATCGATATCGCGTCCGCCGTCGCGTCCTGTCAGGTAATGGTTGGTGTCGTGCTTCTTCTTCGTCATGCCATCATGTTCGACCGTGATGTCGTACTGGCCGATATCGGAAAGCCAGTCGACCACATCGCGGCCGCGATAGAACCGGGCGCAGCGTGGCGCGTTGCCGGTGACGAGATGCACCTTGCGGCCGGCCAGATGCAGATCCTCTGCAATCTGGCAGCCGGACTGGCCGGAGCCGACCACGATGACGCCGCCGTCCGGCAGGTGATCGGCGCTGCGGTAGGCGGCGGTATGGATCTGCATGATGTCCTCGGGCAGGCGCTCGGCAGCACGCGGAATGGCCGGATCCGCATAGAGGCTGGTGGCGATCACCACGGCATCGGCGGTCACCGCGCCAGCCGAAGTCTCGAGCCGGAAGAGGCCGCCATGCTTTTCGAGCGATGTCACGCTGGTTTGCTCGAAGATCGGCGCATCGACCTTTTTCACAAAGCGATCGACATAGGCGAGGATCTCGTCCTTGACCATAAAACCGTGCGGATCCGTGCCGTCATAGGGATGGTCGGGAAGCTGGCATTGCCAGTTCGGCGTCACCAGGCAGAAGGCGTCCCAGCGTTCGTGCTTCCACTTATGCGCAACGGTCTTCTTCTCGAAGACCACGTGATCGATGCCGTGCCCCTTCAGATAATGAGAGGCCGAGAGCCCGGCCTGGCCACCGCCGATGACGACTGCACTGTAATGGCTCTTGAGGAATGGTGTGGTCATGGTGGGTCCTTTCAAAGGATGAAGCTTTCGCAGCGGACTTCGGCCCCTGCGTCGGTGAGATAGGGAGTGGCGGCCTGTTCGATGCGCGACAGCTGGCCGAGCGCTAGGGAACAGGGATAGCCGTATCTCGTCTTGACCCTGTCGCTGGCGATGGTCAGCGCCGTGCGGCTGCGATCGAGAAAGTCGGACAGCGGATAGCTTCGGCCCTCGGCGAAATAGTCCTTGATCACCAGGGAGGGCGAGTAACAGGTCTCCTTGCGGCCATCCGGCCAGGCAATGACGAACCGCATTTCAGGCATGGTTGGGCTCCAACAGACTGTGATAGCGGGCAAGATGGGCTATTGCGGTTTGGTGCCAGCCATGGCGGGCGGCAACCTCGAGACCACGGGGAATGATCTGCTCGCGGATCGGTGCGACCAGCGCCAGCGCCATGCCCTCGGCAATGGAGACGGGATGGTGCGGATCGCACCAGATCGCATCGCCGGGACCCAGATATTCGGTGAAGGGCGCAATCGAGGACGTCACGACCGGAATGCCACTGGCCATGGCTTCCAGAACGACGAGGCCGAAACCTTCCTTGAACGAGGGAAATACCAGCGCATCCGCCAGCCGGTAGAGGCTGGGCATGTCGGTATCTGCTATCGGACCGGTGATATGCACCGCCGCGGCGTCCCGACCGAGGCAGGCGAGGCAAGAACGGAACTCTTCCTGATAGTCGCCATGGTCCAGGAGCGAGGCGCCCCCGGCAATGACGAGCTGGGCATCCGGCCGGATGGCGCGGACCTGACGAAAGGCTTCGAGAATACCAAGGGTGTTCTTTCGCGCCTCGATGCCGCCGACACTAAGGAAGATCGGCCCGCTTCCCAGCTGCAGCCTGTCGCGCAGAGCGACCTGCTCTCCGCTCCAGGCAGGCGAGAAGCGGTTGGTGTCGACACCGTTGCCGACTACCACCGCATCAATGCCGCGATCCTCTCTCAGCTTGTCCCGCCAGAGGCGGCTGACGGCGAAGACGATATCGGCCGCGTCGATCGCGCGATCCTGCAAAGTCATGAGACGCGGATCGGCGAACTGGTCGATGTGGTGGACCGTGCGGGCAAAATTCGGGATCAGGCCCTCCAGCTTGAGGGTTGCCAGCGCATTGCCGGAAATGCCGTCATGGGCGTGGAACAGGTCGAAGCCATTGGTTCCGGTTCTTCGGAAATAACCGACATAGTCGGCAATCCGCTGCTCGACCATTTCCGTCATGTCCGCGGGTGCCGGCGGCACGGCAATGCAGGCCGTGCCGCAGGAGGGCTGACGAAAGAAGCCCGCCCCCTTGGCATCGGGCGCATGCAGGACCACCTCATGACCGAGCGAGGTCAGCGCTTCCGAAAGCTGCATGGCATGAACCACGCCGCCACGCGGATTGGTGGAATGGGTCAGCATGGCAATGCGCAGGGTTCGGTGCGGCGGGAGGCTCATGCGGCGACATCCTGCCGACCGAGCTGCAGCAGGGGTGTTTCGGCATGATCGCGCACCACTGCACGGCTCTCGCCATCGACCAGTGCGACCTCGGCACCAGCCACGACTGCGCCGATGACCGCGGCGCTGATGCCGCGCGCGGTGAAGCGGGTGACGACATCGGCCGCATGTTCCGGCGCGACCGAGAGCAGATAGCCGAAGCTCGGAAAGGTGACGAGCCAGCGGTCAAGGCTCACACCGGCGGGCAGGGGAATGGCGGTGACGTCGATATCGATGCCGACATGCGAACATTCGGCCAGCATGATGGCCGTGCCGATGATGCCGCCCTGGCTGATATCCTTCGCAGACAGCGCCAGCCCGGCCTCGGCGATCTCGGGTAGCAGCTCGAGGTCGCCGCGCAGGCGCGCCGGCGCGGCATCGGTGGCGGCTTCCCAGTTGTTGAAGGGTTCGCGGTAACGGCCGCGATGGTCGATCGCTGCAACCAGCACATCGCCCGGCTGTGCATCGAAGCTCGTCAGCAGCGTCTTGGCACGACCGAGAATGGCGACCGACAATTGGCCGCGTTCGGTGCGGATATTGGTGTGCCCGCCGACGATCGGCACGCCAAAGGCGCTGGATGCCGCCCGCATGCCTTCGAGAACGGGTGTCGCGCCAGCCTCGCCATTGGCCCAGACGGCATCGACCACGGCGATTGGCCGGCCGCCCATGGCAACGACGTCGGAAATATTGACCATGACGCCGCACCAGCCGGCGAACCAGGGGTCGGCGGCGACGAACTCGTTCATGAACCCTTCGATGGCAAAAAGCAGATAACCGTCGCCATCGCGCAGCGCGGCGCAATCGTCGCCGACGGCAATTTGCTGCCCCTGCAGGCCGAGCCTTGCCGCGATCGTGCCGATATCCTGCTTGGCGGCGATGCCGCTGCTGGTCGAGAGTTTTGCCGCCAGGGTCTTGATGTCGATCGCGACCATTCTCACGCCGCCTTTCTGGAAAGGGCGGTGAAGCCTGCCTCGGGTGTGACGCAGGGCGGATAATAGGCAAGGTCGGCCTTCATCCTGAGATGCGGCTTGCCGTAGACCTCGAACTCCTCGATCACATCCCAGTGCAGCCTGCGGAACAGCAGACCGTTCTGAACCTGCACATTGGCGAGAAATGTGTGGCATCCGATCGCATTGGCGGAGGATACGGCGAGCTTGATCAGGGTCGCCCCTAGGGCGCCGATCTTGCGAAAATCCGGATGGACCGCCAGTCGCGAGCCCCACCAGAGGCCGGGTTCGGCCTGATGGATGCGCACCGTTCCGACCAACTGGTCGGCGGCAATGCCGAGCATGGAGAGAGCCACGATCGGGATGGCGTCGTCGTCGATCGCGTCGCGGTCATCGCCTTCGAAGATCTGCTGCTCCTGGCAGAAGACGGCGCGGCGTAGCGTATGCGCTTCGCGGCGCTCCCAGGCGGAGGTTGCGAACTTCACCTGGAATTCGCTTGAGCGATAGGGAGCAAAGGCTTCGAGCATCATTTGGTGAGCATCCTTTCATAGGTGGAAAGGGCGGAGCAGGCGCCGCATTTGCCGCAGCCGGCCTTGATGTCGACGGCCTTCAAGCCGCTGGCGACCAGCATCCTGGACAAGGGTCCGAGGATCGAGTGCATGAAGTCGGGCCGCGGCGCCGGGTGGCTTTCGAGCGGCGTGCCGGAGATTGGTACGAAGGGCACGACGAAGGGATAGACACCGAGCGCAACCAGCTTTTCGCAGATGTCCAGAATGGCTTCACGGCTGTCGCCGAGACCCGCCAGAATGTAGGTCGAGACCTGGCCGCGCCCGAAGACCTCCACTGCGGCTTTGAACGAGGCCATATATTTGGCGATCGAGACCTGTGCCTTGCCCGGCATGATGCGGGCACGCACCTCCGGCGTTACGGCTTCCAGATGCATGCCCAGTGCATCGACGCCGGCCTCCTTCATGCGGGTGAACCATATATCGTCTTCCGGCGGCTCGCATTGCGCCTGGATAGGAATATTGACGGCCGCCTTGATGGCGCGGGCGCTGTCAGCGAGGATCGCAGCACCGCGGTCGTCGCCCTTCGGCGTGCCGGTGGTCATCACCATATGTTTGACGCCGTCCAGTTCGACGGCGGCCTTGGCGACTTCCGCGAGCTGCTCTGGCGTCTTGTGGGCGATAGTGCGGCCGGCGGCCAGCGATTGGCCGATGGCGCAGAACTGACAGGTCTTGGTGCGGCTCTGATAGCGGATGCAGGTCTGCAGCACGGTGGTAGCGAGCACGTCCTTGCCGTGCAGAACGGCGATCTGCGAATAGGGGATGCCGTCGGCGGTCGAGCGCTCGTAGAAGCGCGGGCGCAGGGGAAAGGAGACTTCGCCCAGCACCGTGCCGTCCCGGCTGATACGGCTGCGACCCATCTCGTCCGGCTTCTCCACCAGATAGGGGCTCTCGAATGCGGGTGCGGTGTGAACCGGCACCATCACCGTCATGCCGTCAATGGTCAGCGCCTTGTGGTCGGAAGGTCCGGCACCACCGCGGCGACTTTCATGCCCGGCCTTGGGGTCAACGAGCCGGGCTCCGTAGGACTGCAATTCGTTGATCAGAATCTCGGTCGGCAGACGTGTCGTATTCTCCATCGGAAAGGGTCCTTGCTTCGGCTGTGGGGAGGGATGGCTGGGTGGTGGTGACCATCGGCGCCGTGGCGCGGCCATCCATGACAAGATGCAACAGCTCGGGCCGGGCATAATGGCCGACCGAATCCATCATCCGCTTGCGTTTCACGATCAGGCTCATGTCGAGATCGGCGATCAGGATGCCTTCGCCTTCCATCAGCGGCGGCACGACATGTTTGCCTTCGGGCGAGATGATCGCGGTCATGCAGCCGCCGCGCAGGGCCTTCTGCAGGCCGGCGTCGGAGGTGATGGAGGCAATCTGCTCGTCGGTTAGCCAGCCTGTGGCATTGACCACGAAACAACCGCTTTCCAGCGCGTGGTGGCGGATGGTGACTTCCATCTGGTCGGCAAAAATCGGTCCGACCATCGAGCCCGGAAACTGGGCGATATGGATATCCTCGTGCTGGGCCATCAGGGCGTAGCGGGCCAGAGGATTGTAATGCTCCCAGCAGGCCAGCGCCCCAAGGCGTCCGACGGCGCTGTCGACCACCTTCAGGCCGGAGGCGTCGCCCTGGCCCCAGATCATTCGCTCATGAAAGGTTGGGGTGATCTTGCGACGCTTGAGGATGAGCGTGCCATCGGCATCAAACAGCAGCTGGGCATTATAGAGCGATCCGTGGTCACGCTCGTTGACGCCAAGCGCCACGACGATGCCATGCTCGCGGGCGGCTGCCGAGACGGCATCGGTGGCAGCACTCGGCACCGTGACGGCTTCCTCATAAAGTCGCACATGCTCCTTGCCGGAAAGAACCGGCGGCAACACGAAAGAAAAATAGGGGTACCAGGGGACGAAGGTTTCGGGAAAGACGATCAGCTCGGCGCCTTTGGCGGCGGCCTCACGAATTGCATCCAGCACGCGGGCCAGTGTTTTCTCGCGCGAGGTCAGATCCGGCGCGATCTGCGCGGCGGCAACCCGGACGCTCGGTTTTTTCTCCATGACGAAATCCTCGATTGACGGGTGGAGAGGCGGAGCGCCAAGGCTCCGCCCTTTATTTTTTGGGGCGCCTGATGCTCAGAGCGTCCAGGTATCAAGGATGAAGGCGCCGTCGCGGCGATGGATCAGGATCAGGTCGAGAACGTCGAGCGGACTGATCGGCGTGATGCCGGGGATCAGCGCGCCTTCGCCATGGCCGTAAAGCGCCTGAAGGGCAAAACGGCACGCATAGACTTTGCCGCCTTCTTCCATGAACTTGACGATCTGGTTGTTGAAATTCAGATGGCCGGGAAAGGCCTCCGCCCCGAGCGTCGGAAAGCCGCGCTGGACGCCGAGCGTGACGCCCGGGCCGTAGAGAAGGACCGAGGTCTCGAACCCCTTCCGCTTCAGGCGCGTCGCCTGCAGCAGGTTGACGAATCCGATCGATCCTTCGAAGGCCACTGTATGGAAGGTGACGAGGGCCTTTTCGCCTTCGCCGGCCTGTACGTCCTCAAAAACCTTGTCCTCGTAATCGACAAGAAAGTCGCCTTTTTGATTGGCTGGCTTGGTCACTGCGGGCATGGATGGCTCCTTGATTGAAATCCGATCCCCATCCGGGGAGCATCCATCCAATTGCAAGCGCTATGCCAGATTGATTATGCACAAATAGCAGTCAAATATGTCGATAATGCATTCAATTATGCTATCAATAACGAAAGAGAAAATTTTAGAGCTAATTTTCTGAGCGACGGCGTGCAAAAATCGAATGCACGAAAGCTCAAAACAGGTGCATTCAATTGGTCGTCAATCATGGCAGGAAGCATTGATACTTGCCCGGCGCGGGCCAGGATTGAAGCTGTTGTCCGAGTTGAGGCCGCCTTTCCGGCGGCGTCGCAATACAATGGATGCGTCTCGGTTCGAAGAAGGGCTACGCGTCAACAGGCATTATCGCATCAATCGAAAAAATCTAGCTGTATTGAATGCAATCAATTAAAGCGGTTGGATGTGTGCGTGAGACCGTTGGTGTACCAACGGAACAAGCCGCCAATTCCGCCGACGGCGAAAGAGGATGCCTGGATTCCGTTCTCGCCGATCACAGTCGTATCGCTCTTTTCAGAAAACAGGAGAAACTATGAGTCATAAACCCACGATCATTCTGGTGCACGGCTTTTGGGGTGGGGCCGCCCATTGGGGAAAGGTGATACTCGAGCTGGCGCATAGGGGCTATCAGTCCGTTCACGCCGTCGAACTGCCGTTGACTTCGCTCGCTGAGGACGCTGAACGGACACGCAAGATGGTGGCCCAGCAGAAAGGGCCGGTCGTGCTTGTCGGTCATTCCTACGGCGGTGCGGTCATCACCGAAGCCGGAGATCAGCCGAATGTCGCGGGGCTTGTCTATATCGCCGCATTCTCTCCCGACGAAGGCGAAAGTCCAGCTGCTATCACGCAACGGCATCCGCCCGCGGCAATGGCCAATATCGAGCCGGACAGCGACAGCTACCTCTGGCTCAAGGCCGATAAATTTCACGAAAGCTTCTGCCAGGATATATCCCTCGAAGATGCTTTCGTTTTGGCGGCCACCCAAAAAGCGCCGCTTGCCGGCACCTTTGGCGACGTCGTCACCGCGCCCGCCTGGCGGAAGAAGCCGTCCTGGTATCAGATAGCAAGTGAAGACAGGATGATTGCTCCTGAAAACCAGGCAGCAATGTCGGCTCGTATCAATGCTCGGAAAGTCATGACCTTGGAAGCAAGTCATGCTTTGCCGCAATCAAAGCCTCTGCAGGTCGCGGCTTTTATCGATGAGGCGGCCATGGCAGTCTCAAAGTAAGAACAAAGCGCTTGTGGCGGGGGCGTGAGAATGAGCGCCTCCGCGCGAGCCGCTCGATCATCTGCTTGATCGCTTCCGCCTTCCATGCTCCGGCTTAATCCCTGCTGCGCCGGTATCGATGGGATCATTTCAACTAAACGCGCGATGATGGGCACGCTCTTATCACTGAACGACGAGGGCTTGCTTAACTCTTGAAATCAGAACGCGGGAGCCGTCGGCGGTGAAGTGCCCATAGTCGAATTGGACTGGGTCTCCGCTGTTTGTCCACACCACACAATCTGGATTGCACATCGTCTTATAGGTAGAGATGTATGTTGCCCCGCTTCCGGCCAACGCGTCTTGAATGTCCAGACCGATGCGTTGTCGAGGCACCAGATGATCGGCGGCTTTAAATGGTTGCTTGTCGTAGAGACTGTGTGCCAGCAACCGCGGCAGGGAAGATTTATACTCTGCCACTGGTCCGAAGACGACGATCTTTTTGGCAAACGGTGATAGGTAATCCACCGTCTTTCTGATGAGTTTCACGTCATCTTTTGTCCAGCGTCCAGCCAATACGAGAACATCGACTTTATGGCTCGGCAAGAAATCCTTGAACATGTAGTTCATGAGTTCAATGCAGCGTTCCTCGCCTTCGGCGTCGAGGGTGGGACGACACCCTGATGCGTTCGCTTGAATGACATTGGCCCCCGAAAGCGCCCTTAGCCCGGGATATAGATGAGCGGCGTGACTATCACCGACAAGCGCTATGTTTTGCTGATTGTTTGATAGAGCCAGGCAGGCATCACGATCATATTTTTCGATGCCGTCGTTCGACGTGAGGAAGCATTGTCCACTGCGAAAGGCTTTCGAAGGGTCGTAGTCAGCAAATTCCGCCACCCGTTCAACAGCCGTGTTGTCCTCTTTCATTTGATCGGCAGCGAGTTGCCCGACAAATGCCAGCATTGCTACGGATGCGATTGAAGCAGCTCCGGCGGCTACGGACACGAGAGGTCGGTATCTCATTGTTCGGAACGGCGTTTCGACAAATCGCCACGAAACATATGCGACGATGAAACTCAAAGCGATCGGCACCAATTGCCAGCCATGCTCCCAAGCTCCGTACTGGTTCGAAAACACCCAAATCGGCCAATGCCACAGATAGAGGGAGTACGAGATCAAGCCTATAGCAGTGGCGACCCTCAATGAGAGAAGCTTGCTGACAAGGGTGCTTGGGCCCGTCCAGATGATCAGCGCCGTGCCTGCGGTCGCGGGCAACGCCGTCAATCCGGGAAACTCGGACGTCTTCGACAGCAGCAACGCGCTGAGGCAGATGAGCAAAGCACCGATTGCCGAAAGCACATCGTTGGTCCGCGCATCAGAGAATTTCGTCAGTGCCGGTCCTGCGATGAGAGCGCCTACGAGCAGTTCCCACGCGCGATACTGTACAAGATAAAAGGCTGCGGAGCGGTTGATTGGAACAGTGATAATGGAAGCAATGATGCTGACCGCAAAAAGCCCCGCTATGGCCATCCCGGTTGCCCTGCGCCCATATCGGCTTGCCAACATGACGATCAGTGGAAAAAAGACGTAGAACTGCTCTTCGACCGACAACGACCATGTGTGCAGGACTGGATTGAATTCCGAGGAATCATCGAAATATCCAGTTGTAAAATAGAAATAAGCATTTGAGGCAAAAAGCGCGGAGGAAGTGACAGACTTAAAGACCCGCAAGCTTTCGTCAGGCAGCATCGTAAAATAAGAAGCCGCCATCACAACGGCATACATGACCACGACAGCGGGAAGAATTCGTTTTGCGCGGCGACTATAAAAGTTGCCAATCGAGAATCGGCCATCCCCAACGTCAGCAAGAATGATTTTCGTAATCAGGTATCCCGAGATCACGAAAAAAATGTCCACCCCGATAAATCCACCGGGGAGAATGCGGTCAAATCCACAGTGATAAAGAATCACAAAAATTACGGCTACGGCACGCAGGCCGTCGATATCTTGACGATGCGTAATCATTTGGGCCTCGATATTTGGCCTCCCAGGATTTCGTACCGTGAGACCGGTCAATATGCAATCAGCATCAGGGTGAAATGAAAACTACTCGCCTTAGACGGGCTTCTGTCCACAGCGAGAAACGGCCTCGAGAGTCGGCGGAGGGGCCGCAAGGGTCATCGGTGTTTTCGGAGTATTGCTTATTTTACCATTCGTCCGATGAAGCTGGCGAGAAGGAGAGCGATGTCCATCCGCTTCTCATTTCGACGGTGATTCGACTAAAGGGCACATTTTACAGCTGCCTTTCAACGGTTCCACAACTCAGGCCATAAGGCTGACGGGCGATTTAACATTGACTGCCGAAACGCAGCGCGGCATTGCCAGGACGGCTTGCAGGCCAAATTGGGCGAACGTGTGACCAACAGAGTGCCGGAAGGCGATCCCAGGGCAGAGCACGCAGCTGGACGGACACAGTTTCAATCGATGTGGCCGGGACGTCATGGGTCTATTTACATGGATTTCTCAGCGGTCGTTCAGTTTAGGATAATTTCCAGATATTCAAACATCCGCCACACGACCCCTCATTATTAGAAGCTGTAACCGTATCGAATGGAGATCCGATGCCCGCCATCTTGCGAAAGAAAATTCACGGTGCATCTACGCGGGGACAGGTCATCGACGGCGCTCCGGACATCGGCGTCGCCTATCAGGTGTTTTCCGATACGGTGGTCGAAGACGTGATCGTCAAGAATTCTCCCCGCGGCTTCAAATTTCACAATGGCAGGAATCTGGTCATACGGCGCTGTGAGACCGAGAATGTGAACGGCGACGGCATTTACCTAACCATGACGTCGGACGTGTTGCTGGAGAACAACCGCGTCGGCCCGGCGCCCGGCCAGGGGGCGGATTGTTGCCAATTCGCCTACGAAAACGACGATCGCAATGTGAGCTCCAATGTGGTGGTTCGGGGCAACCTTTTTCTTCAGTTGCCGACCAGCACATCCAACAAGGGGGCGCTGGTTTGCGGTAGAACGCGACAATACCTTGTTGAATACAATTTCATCGGGGGGAAAAATTTCTCCTTTTCATCGATCGGCGACGATGCCGTCGTGCGCAGTAACGTCATGCGCGACGGGAAGATGAATGATTATTCCTTCGGGTATGGGGTTGGCGATCAAGTCGACCATGCTGGCCACCATGTTTATGACAACAGGATCGAGAACAGCAATCGTGGCGTGAGTTTGAGCGGTTACTCGGACCAGAGCCTGGCATTTCGCAAAGACATGGATATCCACGATAACGTGATCAGCGAATGTGAGATTGGGTTTTTTGCCAATCGGCCGTGGTCTGGAAGCTTTCGACGCAACATATTCTTGCGGTGCAAGCAGGACATCTTTCTGAAAGGAAACGGCAGAGCGACTGCGGGGGAAATCGAAGACAACTATCTCAACGACGGCAGCTTTCTGAACGTCACGCCGCCACCGCTTCGCGTCAAGCCGGACGGAAAGGCTTCCGTTTCCTCCGGCGAATGGACATCCGAGCCCGACGAAATCCGCATCCAGTGGCGGAACAAAGGGATCGATATATCAGGCGCCAACCGGCCCTCCATTGCGATCGAGCCTGGCATGGAATTGTCATGCGTATTGCTGGCCCGCAAGGGGCAGAATTGGATGTTGGCGATTGCCGAGACGGCCTATGACAATTTCACGCCGCGTGCATGGCAAGAAAACATGCTGCCTTGGCAGAAGCGCTATCTCTCTATTTAATCGCCACACTGAGGCCAGGCGGAGCCTCCGTGAAGCCTCCGCGTCTCAAGCCTCACGCGGTCTCCGGTTTGCCAACAACCTCGGACGCAGCTCGGAGAGTGCAATCACCGTGTGTGGCCAGAGAATAAAGGGTGCGAGCATCATCCCTGCCTCTGTCATGGATCCAAGCATGATCAGGATGATAATCACGATCTCCTTCCGTCTGGCGCCCGATTGCTCTTGATCGGATTCGACGATTGTCATCTTCCGGAAAAGACGAGTCACCAAAAACACAACCCATGCACCGACACCGGGAATGCCGATATTGAGGGCAAGTTCGAGATAGGTGTTGTGCGTCGACCGCGCGTCGAACGTCACCTTGACATATTCCTCCATGACATCAGGCTGGCGGAACATCGCAAAGCCGTAGCCGGTTATGGGCCTATCCCATATCAGCGGAAACAGCTGTTCCCAGATGTTGGTGCGCCCCGAGAAAGTAAGGTCTTTGCCGAAAGCTTCAGCAACGGCAGAGGCCACACCTAAATAAATGAAACTGGCCGCAAAACCCACAAGAAGAAACAGCAGAGCGACGACAAATGAGCGAAAAAGGCGATTTGGGTAGACGTGGATAATCCGGATAGCATACAGCATGACACTGCCGAACATCGTCAATACAACCGCTGTCGAGGACTTTGTCGCTACAATCAAAGCGAGGAGGCAAAGCATCGCAGCCCATCGAACAAGCGTGCTGTAACGAAGTCGACCTAGCTTCTGCGTCGACAACAGGCAAACAAAGCTGACTGAGCAAAATTGTCCCAATGTATTCTTGTGGTAAAACGCTCCCTTTACCATACCGGCATAGCTGCCGCGCATGATTGCAAATTGCGGGAAAGCGGCAGTATAGAGAACATTGATAAATGCCGCCGCGATCGCAAAACGCCCCAGGATGCGAAATGCTTCCACGTTGCCATAGCGCGCGCGATAAAGAAGCGGCGGGACCGCAAGAACGATGACGGCGGCCAATCCCTTTAAAGATGCACCTTTGTCAATCGAGAAGACGATTGATGTCAGACAGGAAATGGCAACGACCCCGATGAGCGGTGAAATCCTTGAAAAGGTTCTTATGAATTGCCGTTGTTCCAACAGAAAATACAGACCGGACAATGGGATAAGGCTGTAAAGCATTAACTTCATCGGAAGCGGGTCTACCGACGCGCCATCATCGAAATTTGCAGGCAGGCCGTACCACATGCCGGTCGCCCGCCAAAGCGCCGCATAAAATGCGACAGTAAGAACCAGCTTCGCCAGCACGTCTCGCCTGACGCGCCATCTGGACGCAGTGCGCCGACGGTGGCTGCCTTGATAATAGTCTCGTGCTATAGACGCGTCTTGTATCGCCATTAAGAGCTCTTCTATCTCATGTTCGGGGATGTTCCTATTCGAAATAGGACTGAGCCAAAATCACAATTTACCTCTGCCGGACTCTGTATGCGACATGAAATCATCGACATTGGTTTCTGTCTACAATCCATCACAAATCGATACGGTTCGATTGGTTCGCCACTCCCACAATCCAAAACAGCCGGCACGTAGCTCTTTTGCAGTGTGTGTGGTTGGCGTGCAATTCATGAACCAGATCAATAAGTTATTGCTTCAATTTCTGCTTAAGCCACCATGTGGGCGCCACTCTAAGCCATATTATTCGTCGAATCCAGTTTGCTAAACCTTCCAATATGTCGCGCCAACTGGTCCTAGCCATCCGCTGCCACACGCTCGCAACTGCAACGCCACTATCATTCAATGTGGGTATGATCTTGTCCAACTTCCCCGGCGGGTACGATCGCGCTCCTGACACGCACGCCGGGAGGTTGGCTGTTGTCGCCAATCGAAACTTCGTTCAGCTCGCGGAACCAAAGCCCGAACCCGCCGTTGATAGCCATGCCCAACCGTGTCCGGGAGACAGGACAGACATGGCACGTCAGACATTCTGGAAAGGCTATCTCAAGCTCTCGCTCGTCACCGCCGCCGTCTCGCTGACGCCGGCGACGACCGAAAGCAACAAGGTCCGTTTCCACGTCCTCAATCGCCAGACGAAGAACCGCGTCGAAAGCCGTTATGTCGACAGCGTCACCCACAAACCTGTGGCCGAGAGGGACCAGGTGAAGGGCTATCCGCGCGGCGAGGACGACTATGTTCTACTCGAAGACGAGGAGATCGAGGAGGTCGGGCCCGAAAGTACTCGCACCATCGAGATCGACACTTTCGTGCCGCGCGGCTCGATCGATTGGATCTGGTACGACAAACCGCATTTTCTGGCGCCCGAGGACAAGGTCGGGGTGGAAGCCTTCTGCGTCATCCGCGAGGCGATGAAGGCGAATGAGGTCGTCGGCATCGCCCGCCTTGTCCTTTATCGTCGCGAGCGTGCCGTGCTGCTGGAGCCGCAAGGCAAAGGCATCGTTCTCTGGACCCTGCGCTACGGCGACGAGGTGCGTGATCCCATAGCCGAACTCGACGATAAGGCCGAGATCGATAGCAAGCTGCTGACGCTGATGACGCAACTGGTGAAGGAAGAGACGAAGGATTGGAGCCCGAGCATGGTGCAGGACCCGGTCCAGAAACGCCTGAAGTCGATGATCCGCGGCAAGCAGAAGAGCCTGAAGAAGGCAGCGCCCGTGGCAAAACCCGCGCCGGTGAAATCGACCGGCAACGTCATCAATATCATGGATGCGCTGAAGAAGAGCCTGGCAGCGGAAGGCGGCCAGAAGCCGCGCCAATGAAAAAGTGGCCAGCGATTTTGGGATATACATAAATCAAAGACTTAAAGCATCGCGGGAATCCACTTTGACGCGCTTCAGGTCCCGCGACTTCGCCGGCGCGACCAACCGTTGTATTCGCGCGAGGTCGGGTGCGCTTGAGATTGCCCATCGCCCGCCAGGGGGCGAGGCCATCTCAGCTTGCCTTCTTGCTGCGGCTGTCGCTGCGCGCCGGCGCCTTCTTCTTCGCCAGGGCCTTCTTTGCTGGCGCCTTGCCGCTCATCTTGGCACTCTGGCGCAGTGCCTCCATCAGGTCGACGACCTTGCGTTCCGGGGCCTGTTTCTTCTTCGGTGGCGCCCGGCCTTCGATCTTAGCCCTCACCAGTTCGACGAGGGCAGCTTCGTAGCGATCCTCGTACGTGCTCGGTTCGAAGCTGCCTTGTTTGGTGCCGATGATATGGCCCGCAAGCTCGATCATTTCCTTGTCGAACTTGATGTCGGGGATATCCTTGAAGACCGTATCGGCAGAACGCACCTCGTGGTCGAAATTCAGCATCGTCGCGACGATGTAGTCGTCATGCGGACGGATCAGCAGCGTCCGGATTCGCCGGAAAAGCACGGCTTCGGCCAGAGCCGCGACCTTGCCGTCACGCATGCCCCTGGCGATCAGCGACAGCGCCTCCTCGTCATGTTCGTCGACGGGCGCGAGATAGTAAGGGCGGTCGAAATATAGCTTGTCGATATCGTCGAAGGCGATGAAAGCCTTGATATTGAGGACCTTGTCGCTTTCCGGCATGATTTCGGCGATCTCGTCGCCCTCGATGACGATGTAGTCGCCATTCTCCATCTGGTAGCCCTTGACCTGGTCGCCCCGCTCGACCGGTTTACCGGTCTCGCTGTCGACGAATTGCCGTTCCACCCGGTGGCCGGTCCTGCGGTTGATAATGTTGAAGGAGACGCGGTCAGAGGAGGAAACAGCGGTGTAGAGCCCGACGGCGCAGGCAAGGTCGCCTACCTTCAGATGACCCTTCCAGCTTGCCCGAGCGGCCATTCCATCCTCCGTCGCAAATCAGAGCCGGCTGCCGCTCTTGTCGGTTTCGAGTTCCTGAAATGCCCAGCCGCGGCCGTCGGGTGCGGGATAGGCGAGCAGCGCATCGCCATTGCCGATCTTCTGGCGCGATGCGGCGTCCTTGGCATGGACAATCGCTTCGTCAGCTGTCGCATAGGTTTCCGAAAGTGTGTCGCCGAGCTTATAGGCCCAGCCATTGTCATGCGGCACGACCTGATAGGTGATATCGGCCATTTCGGATCTCCTCTTCTCAACTAAATAGGGTGCATGATGTCGTCGGCTAGTTCCGCTTTGATTTGTGCCGTTCATCGAGTGCAATGATCTTCTCTAGCGATGCGATATCCTCGCTGGTGACGACGGGAACCGGATCGGCAGCGATGGCTTCCAGCACCGCCTGTGAGACGGCGCCATTTCGGATCGCCCATTCCAGCGTTTCGCGGGTTTCCCGCTCGGCCTTCAGCTGCGCATAGAGCGCAACGATCAGCCGATCGCGAGCATCCATCCGCCGGCCTTGGTTATCCATGCTGCGGACGTCAGGCATCGCAATCCACCTTTGTCACTGATTTCGTTCAGGTGTATTCAACTGATGACGGATGGAAAGGTTCCGAAACCCAGGGGCGGCGTTTGCCATTGCCGCCTCGGGCGGAAATCACCATCTGCAAGATATTCGCAAGAGGATTTCAACATGGCCGATCTCAAGGCTCGTCCCCGCCCGACCGGCGCCACCGCCGTTCTCGGCCGTACCGGTTTCCCGCACGTCACCTCCGCCACCAAGGGCGAGATCGATATCGTCACCGCGCCGTCGCAGCCGGGTTTCAATCCGCTCGATCTGCTCTATTCCTCGCTCTCGGCCTGCCTGGTGCTCAGCGCCCGCATCGCCGCCAGCCAGATGGGCGTTCTCGACAAGATCAGCGAGATCACTGCCGAGGTCACCGGCGAGAAGGCGGCGGAAGGCCTTTCGCGCGTCGCCAAGTTCAACATCGCCTTTTCGATCAAGGGCGATATCGACGAGGAAACCCGACAGAAAATCGCCCATGCCGCCGAAGACGAGATCTGCACGGTGAGCAACACCATCCGAGGCAATCCCGAGTTCTCGACGACGATATCGGCGTAATTCTGTATCTACATAATAATTATAGACAATAGAGAGCGGAGGATTGCGTGGCCAATGCCCGGCTTCTATGCTCGGGCATCGAAAGCAATGATCCCGGCCACCATGCAGCCCAAGCCTCTCCCGACGTCTGAACAGCCCGTCGTCGCCATCATCGGCGGCGGTGTCTCCGGCGCCGGCGTCGCCTATCATCTCGCGAGAGCCGACTGCGGCGAGCGCCCTGCCATCATGGTCTTCGAGCCGCGCGCCGAACTCGGCCGCGGCCTTGCCTATGACACGGCCGATCCGGCCCACCGCATCAATGTTCCCGCCGCCAAGATGAGCCTGCAGCCCGATGACCTGGGCGAATTCCTGGCCTGGATCGAAGCCCGCGACGCCGTCGCCGGCGACCCTGAGGCCAGGCAGCCCGATGGCTCGCTCTTCCCCCAGCGCCGGCTCTTCGGCGAATATGTCGCCTCGCTGCTGAAGCCGCTGCTGGAAGACGGTAGCGTGCGTCATTGCCGCGCTGCGGTGACGGCTGTCGAAGCCCGTGCCGGCCGTTGGAAAAGCGCAGGATATCCTCGAAGATCGCCTGCGCGTTGGCGGCAACGCCGTCGAGTGCGGTGTTGACGAGCCGCGTTACCGGCATGCTCACGGGAT
>NZ_JALBGX010000084.1:0-29575 GCF_023006465.1 Rhizobium sp. PRIMUS64
CGGATCGACGGCGGCACGGCGCGCAGTGCCGCACGCGTTGCGATGATGATCGTCGGCAGGGTCATCAGCGTCAGCACCAGGCCACCGACCAGCGAAGCCGAGCGCGGCAGGCCGATGAAGTTGATGAAGACGGAAAGACCGAGCAGGCCGTAGACGATCGAAGGGACCGCGGCGAGGTTGTTGATATTGACCTCGATCAGGTCCGTCAGCTTGTTCTTCGGTGCGAACTCCTCGAGATAGATCGAGGCGGCGACGCCGATCGGCAGAGCGAGCACGAGGACGATCAGCATCAGATAGAGCGAGCCGATGAGGGCGACGCCAAGGCCTGCGGCCTCCGGACGGCTGGAATTGCCGTTGACGAAGAGGCCGGTGTTGAACTGCTTGTGGAGAGCGCCGCTCGCCTTCAGCTCGTTCATCCAGGCAACCTGCTTGTCGTTGACCTTGCGGTTCTTTTCGTCGACCGACAGGTCGATCTGGCCCTTGTTGGCGCTGTCGACATTGGCGTCGGCGAGCACCGTGACATTGACCGTCTTGCCGATGATCGACGGATCGGCGACGACCATGTCGCGCAGCTGGACCGGCGCACCCTTGGAGAGCATCGCGGATGCATCGCGCACATCGGGACGGCTCGAGGCATTGACGTTCAGTTGCTTGACGATCGCGTCGCGCAGGAGAACCGGGTAGTTGGCAGCGATCAGCACCGAAGGGTCGGTCGCACGCTTATTGTTCGGGTCGATCGTCTTCTCGGAGAATTCGATCGGCAGGGTAATCGCCGTCTGCTGAAAGGCGGTATAGCCTTTGCCGATCACCGTCCACAGCAGGATGAAGAGGAAGACGAGACCGAAGGTGATGGCGGCGATGCCATATGCCTGGAACCGGCGCTCGGCGGCGTAGCGGCGCTTGATGCCGATATCGCGTCGCACTGGCGCCTTGGAAACGGTGACGCCTGATGTGGGAGAAACAATATCCGTCATTCGTACTGCTCCCGGTATTTGCGCACGATGTAGAGCGCATAGATATTGAGGCAAAGCGTGATGCAGAACAGCGTGATGCCAAGGGCAAAGGCAACCAGCGTCTGCGGCGAGGTGAACTCGAGGTCGCCAGTCAGCTGGTTGACGATCTTGACGGTCACCGTCGTCATCGGCTCGAAGGGGTTGATCTGGATGCGGGCGGCGACACCGGCGGCCAGCACGACGATCATGGTTTCGCCGATGGCGCGCGAGGCCGTCATCAGCAATGCGCCGACGATGCCGGGAAGAGCGGCGGGGAGAACCACTTTCTTGATGGTTTCGGAGCGTGTGGCCCCAAGACCGAGCGAACCGTCACGCAGGGCGCGCGGCACGGCGGTGATGATGTCGTCCGACAGCGAGGACACGTAGGGGATCAGCATGATGCCCATGACGATACCGGCCGTCAGAACGCTCTGCGCCTGGATGAAGTTGCTGTAGTTGCCGCTGAGAAGACCGCTGATTTGGGCGGAGAAATCGCGCAGGAACGGGCCGACGGTGACGAGCGCGAAGAAGCCGTAGACGATCGTCGGAATGCCGGCGAGCACTTCGAGGAGCGGCTTGGCGACCCCGCGCACTTTCGGCGAAGCGTATTCGGCCATGTAGATGGCGGCGAAGAGGCCGACCGGCACGGCGACCAGCATCGCCACCAGGCCGATATAAATCGTGCCGAGCAGCAACGGGATGAGGCCGAACTGGCCGAAGGACGAGCTGCCGGCGCCGGCAAAGCGCGGATCCCAGACGGTGCCGAAGAAGAAGTCCATGGCGGGAACGGCCGCAAAGAAGCGCGCGGCTTCCGACAGCATGGAGAGCACGATGCCGATCGTCGTCAGAATGGCGATCGAGGAGGCGAGCAGCAGGCCCCAGAGCATGACGCGCTCGACCCGGTTGCGGGCACGGAAGCGCGGAGCGATGGAGCGCAGCGCATAGAAGGCGCCGGCAACCGCGAGAGCGAAGACAACAGCCGTCATGGCGATGCGGCTCGTCATGCTCATGGTGTTGAGCTTTTTGGCGGCGTCGAGCATGTAAGGCAGCGGCTGGCCGGCAAGCGGCACGCCCTTTTCGAGGAGCTTGGCCTGCAGGGCAGCCGGATCGCTGGAGACCGCCGCAGCTTCATCCGCGGTCAGCATCGTCAGGCCGCGGGCGACCGTCGCCACCATCGAATAACCAAGATCCTGCTCGACCGAGGCTTGAGCCTTGATGTCGTCAGGGACAGCGCTGCGAACCGAGGACTGGATGATGCCGGGGCTGATGGAGAGCCAGAGGCAAAGGACGATGAGGGCGGGAAGAACCGCCCAGATCGCCGCATAGGCGCCGTAATAGGCCGGCCGTGAATGCAATGCGGAGGATCGGCCTCCGGCAAGCGCCGTGGCACGGTTGCGCGCGACCAGATAGGCGGCGGCTCCGATCACCACAATGCACAAAAGTATAATGGATGTGCTCATTCGTTACGTCCCCAGGCCCATAGCCCCCAAAAAGCCCGGCAGCTTCATCAGCCTGCCTTCAGCTTCCACTCATGGAGAAGGAATTCCAACCCTGCAGCTCCAGAACCGCCGGCGCGCAGGGACATAAGGCAATGCCGGCGCGGGCTGAAAGGCACCGCGCCGGCAAAGTTATTACATGGACTTGCCTGCTTCGACGTCCTTGCGGATCGCGTCGCGTTCGGCATCCGGAGCGGCAACGAGGCCGTATTCGACGAGCGGGCTGTCGGGGCCGATCATCTGGTCGGAGACGAAGAAGTTGACGTATTCCTTCAGGCCCGGAACGGCGCCGAGATGTGCCTTCTTGACGTAGAAGAACAGCGGGCGGGAAACCGGGTAGGTGCCGTTAGCGATCGTTTCGGTGGACGGAACGATGCCGCTCATGCTCGCAACCTTGAGCTTGTCGGCGTTGTTTTCGTAGAAGGAAAGACCGAATACGCCGACGCCGGTCTTGTTGGCGGCGATGCGTGCGAGGGTTTCCGGATAGTCGCCGTCGATGTCAACGGCAACGCCGTCCTTGCGGACTGCGACGCAGGCCTTGCCCTGGGCAGCCTTGTCGGCGATTTCCTTGGCGATGACGTCGGTTGCGCCAGAGGCCTTGCAGCCGGCGGCGAGAACGTTCTGTTCGAAGACTTCGCGGGTGCCGTGCTTTTCGCCCGGGATGTAGGCAGCGATATCAACAGCCGGAAGCTTCGGGTTGACTTCCGACCACTTCTTGTAGGGGTTGGCGACGAGCTTGCCGTCGACGACGACCTGGGCTGCGAGGGCCTTGTAGACGTCGGCAGGAACGTAGGCGACGTCAGGGTTGGAAGCGTCGGTTGCGAAGACGATGCCGTCGTAGCCGATCTTGACTTCCTGGATGTCGGTTACGCCGGCAGCCTTGCAGGCTTCGGCTTCGTTCTTGTTGATCGGACGCGAGGCGTTCGCAATGTCGATGGTGTCTTCGCCAACGCCCTTGCAGAATTCCTTCAGACCAGCGCCCGTGCCGCCGGATTCAACGACCGGCGTCTTGAAGTTGGTGAAGGTTTCGCCGAAGGACTCGGCAACGATCTTTGCGTAAGGCAGGACGGTGGACGAACCAGCAACCTGAATCTGGTCGCGGGCGACGGCAGCGCCAGCGAAAGCTGCGGTTGCAGCGAGCGCGGCAACGGTGAGCTTGAAGGTGTTCATGTAAATCTCCCGGCATTGGGCTTGTGTGAGTGCGGCCTTTAGAGAGGCCCTCGCAGTGCCTTTTTTCATCGGCGAGACTCTCTTAGCGCTGTAAGCACCGTCCTTTTATGTCAAAGCGATGAAACATTTGTGACAGATTAACTCATTGATTTATAATGATATATTTTAAATAGGCCGATCGATCGTGTCGGGCGGCCAGCAAAGACCGGCAGTCAATCCACCTTGCGTTGCAAAAATCGGCTGCATATCGGTGGCGAATAGCGAAGCGGCGGCTTTCCGGCTTGCGCTCTTTCATCAAAGTCGTTCCGCGTTATTTGCATCCGGCTGCCGTCACCGCCCTTCGGACCCTCGTAGACGGGGCGAAGGGACATGCCGCAGCGTCTCGACTCCCTCTTCTCCCCTCGGGGAGAAGGTGCCCGTAGGGCGGATGAGGGGGCCTAGCGAAGCCGGTCTTTCCTATAACCCGTGCAAACCGTGCAGGCGTCGTCTCGACCATCGTCAGGGCCCTGGGCACGGTGTCGCGGAATAGGTTTTACGTGAGGGTGTGCCGTGTGGCCCCCTCATCCGCCTGCCGGCACCTTCTCCCCGAGGGGAGAAGAGATTTGCGGCAGCCTCTCCGTTCCTCACGCGACATATCTGTCAGAAACGGACGGTAAAATCGGTACCCTTGCCGACTTCCGACTTGACGATCAGCCGCGCCCGGTGGCGGGTGAGGATGTGCTTGACGATGGCAAGGCCGAGGCCGGTGCCCTTCTTTGAGCGGCTATCCTCGATGCTGACGCGATAGAAGCGCTCGGTCAGGCGCGGCACATGTTCGGCCGGAATGCCGGGGCCTTTGTCGACGATGCTGACCTCGACCGGCTGGCCGGTGCCGTTCTTCAGCCAGACATCGACGATCTCGCCCTCCTGGCCGTATTTGCAGGCATTTTCCATCAGGTTTTCGAAGACCTGGACAAGCTCGTCGCGATCTCCCAGCACCTCGACCTTGCCGTCGGGCAGATGCAAGTTGATGTCGACGCCGACATCCCTTGCCAGCGGCACCAGCGCATCTCTGACATGGCCGAGCAGCGGCACCAGATCGATCTTCTCATCCGGGGCGATGTGCGATTTCAGCTCCAGGCGCGAGAGCGACAGCAGGTCGTCGACCAGCCGGCTCATCCGCGTCGTCTGATCGAGCATGATGTTGAGGAAACGCGCCTGCGCCTTCAGATCGTTCTTGGCCGGTCCCTGGATGGTCTCGATGAAGCCGCGCAGCGAGGCAAGCGGCGTGCGCAGCTCATGGCTGGCATTGGCGACGAAATCCGAGCGCATGCGGTCAATGCGGCGGACCTCTGAAATATCGCGGAAGGAGAGGATGAAATAGCGCTCATGCGGCCCGTCTCCGGCCGCGAATTCAATCGGCGCGCTGCGCACGATATAGACGCGCTCGGAGGGCAGCCGCTCGGAATGCTCGATCTGGTTCGGCGCGTTGGTGGCGATGGTTTCGCGCACCATGTCGAGCACGCCCGGCGAGCGCAGGCGGGCCGATATATGGGCGCCGAGCGCCATCTCGCCGAAGGCCTTTTCGGCAGCGCGGTTCTGGAAGAGCACCGAGGCGTCGTCCGACAGCACCATGACGGGGATATCGAGGCCGGCGAGCGTTGCAGAAACCTCCGGCAGGCGGCTTGGCGGCGCCTCCGGCTCGATCTCCACCGGCGGAGCGGGGTCGGCCTCGATGATCGGCGCCTCGTTGAAAAGCGCGGTGAGGATCATCACAAGCAGCAGGACAAGCACAACCCATTTGTTCATGCCGGCGGCAAGCGCGGTAAGCGCGCTGAGGATCGCCGCAAGCAGCACCGGCCGCTCGCGCCTTATGCGCGCCAACAGGCTTTTTCTCCATGGAGTTTCGTCTGGCAAGTGCCCTCGCGGCGTCGATTCGTTTTTCTTTATATTGAACTCTGCCTGATAGCGGCAATTCATGACAGAAGTTTTCGGCTGGCCCTCTGAGATGGGAAAGGCCGCAGCCGAAGCTTAAGAAAAATGACCGGCCGGCCGCGAAAGATTTGATTTTCAACGGTAACTATGTTCGCCTGCACGAGAGAAACGATCAGGCCGAGGAGGAGCATATGGACGAGGACGTCGAAAACAGGGCCGTGGAGCTGGAGATCCGCGGAAAGAAACGCACCTTTGATGTCGACGATCCCATTCTGCCGGACTGGGTGGACGAACATGCGCTGGAATCCGGCGATTTTCCCTACAAGAAGAAGCTCAAGGAAGAGGACTATCTGGAGGAGCTGGAAAAGCTGCAGATCGAACTCGTCAAGGTGCAGTTCTGGCTGCAGGCGACCGGCAAGCGGGTGATGGCGCTGTTTGAGGGACGGGACGCTGCCGGCAAGGGCGGTGCGATCTCCGCCTCCTCTGCGCATATGAACCCTCGCCTTGCGCGCGTCGTGGCGCTGACCAAGCCGACCGAGCGCGAGCAGGGGCAATGGTATTTCCAGCGTTATGTCGCGCAGTTTCCAACGGCCGGCGAATTCGTGCTGTTCGATCGCTCCTGGTACAACCGCGCCGGCGTCGAGCCGGTCATGGGTTTCTGCACGCCGCAGCAATATGAAGACTTCCTCAAGCAGACGCCGCAGCTTGAAAAGATCATCGCCCATGAGGGCATCTTCTTCTTCAAATTCTATCTCGATATCGGCCGCGAGATGCAGCTGAAGCGCTTCCACGACCGCCGGCACGATCCGCTGAAAGTCTGGAAACTGTCGTCGATGGACATCGCGGCGCTGACGAAATGGAGCGATTACAGCGACAAGCGCAACCGGATGCTGAAGGAAACCCATACGGATTTTGCGCCGTGGACGGTGATCCGCGCCAATGACAAGCGGCGGGCGCGCCTCGAACTCATCCGCCACATGCTGAACAAGATGGATTATGACGGCAAGGACAAAAAGGCGCTGGGAGCGGTCGATGCGGAGATCATCGGCTCAGGCCCAGGTTTTCTGAAATAGGGCACCGGCTCCGCCGGGGCTGAGATCATTGCCCCGGCAGGATGCGGATGGCGAAGAGGTTGATGCCGCGCGCCTTGCCGTCGAGATCGCTGTTGATCGTCAGCGTGCCCGGCGAATTCGGCGCCAGCGAGCGGTCGAACTTCACCTGCAGCAGCGCATCCGATTTTTCCCGGGTGACGTTGAAGCGATGGCGGGCGCAATTGCCGAGCGTCTGGAAATTGCATTCGACGGTGATCTGGGTCGGCTCGTCGGTGGTGGACTGCAGCGTCAGCGCGATCGTCGAGGATTTGCCGGCCAGCTGCTGCAGCACCGAGGGGGGTACGCTGATCGAGATGTTGCCATCGGCCGTACCGCTCTCGGAAATCAGCCGGACGGCAGGACCGTCATTCTCGGCGATCTTTTCGGTGCGCGCCCGCGGGCCGCTTTGGATCTTGTCGGCGTCCTCAGGCTTGAACAGCGGGATCCAATCGGCCGAGAAACTGTTCTGCGGATCGATGGTCACCGGCTGATCGGTGTGGGAAGCGGCATTGCCGTCGCTATCGTCATTGCCGGTGAAATCCTCGGGCTGGGTGCTTGCCGGCGGGTTGGCAACGCTGGTGTCGCGCTCTGCCGCCGACATCAGCAGACCTGATGTATGCGCCCACCAGGCGCCGATGCCGATGAAGGCCAGCAGCACGCACCAGACGAGCAGTCTCGAAAAGAATTTTCGCGGCTTGCGGCGGCCTGCCGCCCGCTCCGGACGGAAATCCATATTGGTGGCGCGCTGACCGCGGGCAAGGCGTTCCTCGCCGACGGGGGCGGCAGCCAGATGATCGGCACTCCCGGCATGCACGTCGTCGAGGCTGGACTCGTCGCCGCGGCTTGGGGCCACGTCGGGCGCACGGGTCTCGCCTGAGACCATGGGACCGTCAAACTGATCGATTTCGGCTTGGTGAACCGGCGGCGCCGGCATTTCCACCACGGGCGGCACGGGCACTTCAGGCGGCCTCTGGCGTGGGTGAAGGCGGTCGCGCTCTTCGCCTTCGATGGCGTGGATGGTGCTTTCCAGGCGATGGCGGTGATGGGCGACGACCTCGGTGTCGGTGATATCCTGCTTGCGCAGGCCGGCTTCCAGCGCCTGGCGGGCGGACTGATAGATCCTCGCTCGAACCTCCGGATTATCGCGATCGGAATTCTCGAGCGCAGTTCTGATGGCCGTTTCTAATCCGCTCACATTCAGTCCTTCACCTTGAATTCGGCATCGGACTGCAATCCCCGCCGTTCTCCATCAAAATTCGGTAGCGTCAAGTGCGGCAAACCGCAAGCCTTGCGAGGGCGGGCCGCCGTCGATCGGCGGGGATAATCGGCAGGTTTCACCGCTTGCGGGCCTTATTCTATTAGCTTTCTCGGACGTATATATTCGGGCTGAAATCGACGAAGGCATGGCAGCCGCTCTTTTATCGGCTTTTCATCTCTGTTATGAGATTGACGTTTTCGTAAACGTCAATGGAAGTGGTGAACGATGGCCCTGCCCCCGATCCTCAAGGACAGATTGAGACTGCCGGTCATCGGCTCGCCGCTGTTCATCATCTCGCATCCCGCGCTGACGCTGGCGCAATGCAAGGCGGGCATCGTGGGGGCGTTTCCGGCGCTGAACGCCCGGCCGGAAAGCCAGCTCGACGAATGGCTGGCGGAGATTACCGAGGAGCTTGCCCGCCACGACGCCGCCCATCCGGAGCGGCCGGCCGCCCCCTTTGCCGTCAACCAGATCGTCCACATGTCGAACAAGCGGCTGGAGCACGACCTCTCACTCTGCGTCAAATACAAGGTGCCGATCGTTATCTCCTCGCTCGGCGCCGTGCCCGAGGTCAATGCGGCCGTGCATTCCTATGGCGGCATCGTGCTGCACGACATTATCAACAACCGCCACGCCCATTCGGCCATCCGCAAGGGGGCTGACGGGCTGATTGCGGTCGCGGCCGGCGCCGGCGGCCATGCCGGCACGTTGTCGCCGTTCGCGCTCGTCCAGGAAATCCGCGAATGGTTCGAGGGGCCGCTGCTGCTGGCCGGTGCGATCGCCACCGGCGGCGCCATCCTTGCCGCAGAAGCGATGGGCGCCGACATGGCCTATATCGGCTCGCCCTTCATCGCCACTGAAGAGGCGCGCGCCGCGGACGCCTACAAGCAGGCGATCGTCGCAGGCGCTGCCAGCGATATCGTCTATTCCAACTATTTCACCGGCGTGCACGGCAACTACCTCAAGCCCTCGATCGTCGCTGCCGGCATGGACCCGGACAATCTGCCGCTTGCCGATGTCTCGAAGATGGATTTCGAGCAGGCCGTCGGCGGCGCCAAGGCCTGGAAGGACATATGGGGCAGCGGCCAGGGCATCAGCGCCGTCAAGACTGTCGAGCCGGTGGCCAAACTCGTCGACCGCCTCGAGGTCGAATACAGGGCGGCGCGCACCCGGCTGGCGCTCTGAGGCGCCCTCCCCTCTTTTTTGCCAAAGCCATGACAGGGCGCTTGAAATCTTCCAACAATGGCTGTATCAGCGCCATGCAAATCGCAGGCCGCATGCTTCGGCCGCGAGGGGCCGCTTTAGCTCAGGTGGTAGAGCACATCATTCGTAATGATGGGGTCGCAGGTTCGAGTCCTGCAAGCGGCACCAAAAACATCAATAAAAACAAATCAATAGAGCTCCGAACAGAATACGATTTGCTTGAGGATATCCCTTAGGGGAAAATCCTGGGGAAACCTTCGTCCTCCTCCCGAAGTTGTCGCCTTTCATTCCGGTACCCGCACCCTCGAAAATCAAACCGCAACGCGTCAAGGTCGCAAGTCCCGTGTACTTCATCACGCTTTCGACTGCCGCTTGAAAACCGCCGTACGAGGAATCGTACCGTGGGTTTAAATCCCTTCCCGAGAATTCCAATCGGCATGAGTCCTGCGGCCCCTGGGCTCAAATTCCTTGGTGCTCCTTTACCTTGTCCTCCTTTGGCGCAAGCGAACTCATGCCGGAATAGAATACCTCCCGCTCTCTCACGGTGATGTTTTCGAACTCTGTTCGAAGATCGCTCATGGCCAGTTTCCATGCGTCCGCGCCAGGAGGAACGTTTACGATCAAATACCGGAAGCGTCCGAGCGCGGTTTCTAGGGCCATTAAAGCTATGTGACAGCTTATCCATCGCTGCTCATGTCGGAAAATGCGGCGAAGTCCTTCCATTATGGAGAGAAGCACTGTGATGACGATTGCAATGGAATTGATTGTTACTGGAGGGACTCCGAACAGCCCCGCACCATCGGGCCTTGCTCCCGCCACAAGAATGGGAGCAATGATCCCGAGCACCATCGTCGCAATCACGAACGTTCTCTGCGTCACGCGTGTTCTATCGGTCACGTTCTGATAGTAATCGATTGTTGACTCTACAACGTCAATGAGCCGCTCTTGCTCGGCAATCCACGCGCTGTTTTGAGACTCAACAGATTGATCGTCGGTCATGTGTCGAGGCACCCCCCGCGCGGCCGGTGACGCATGCCCCCATCTCCGCCATGTCGCGCGAAATATCATAATCGCGTTAGCGCACGGCGAACATCTATCCAAAAGGTTATCTCGCCCATTGCATGCAGCGATATTCACAGGGCAAACCATGTATCCCTAAGAAGATGCTTCAGTCACTGTGATTGCGCGCTAAACTGGTGGCGCAATTGATTCGGCTCAGGGCGCCATGCGGAAGAATCCAAATCTCATCAACAGCGTAGAAGTAAAGTATTTTCGCTCCATAAACACACAGAGAATTCGTGAGTGCAAACCGGTAAATATAATCACCGGAAGCAATGATGTAGGAAAATCGAATCTACTTCGAGCATTGAACCTTTTCTTCAATGAAAAAAACGAACATGGTGCCGATATTGTTTTTCGAGAGGAGTTTTCCCACTCTCGTTTTAACGCTGTTCGACGAGATTCTATTAAAGGTAAGCAGTTTATACAGATTGAAATTGAATTTAATTGTCAAGACTCATTTCAAAAGACTTTACCGCCTCGCTTTAGGGTACGAAAGACTTGGTTTAGGGATAGTAAGAGCCCAAACTTCACCCATGACCTCGAACGTCATATTTCATCTGGGAGTCTGCAAACAACGAAGAATAAAGCGGAAGGAAGCCTTCAACGTTTCTTGAACTCTATCGTTTTTACCTACCTCCCAGCCATTAAGGATAGGAGTATTTTTCAATCTGTATTGTCGGAGCTTCAGAGCGTTCTGTTTCAACAAAGTGAAACATCAGGCGGTAATTTCATTGAAGATATCGAACGATTCAGTAACGACTTGGAAAATCAAGCGCAGGAGCTTCGCCAGGCGTTCGAAGAAATCACCGGCGTAGACGCGAGAATATCTCTTCCTTCTACCTACGCCGATCTATTTCGTGCATTTAATATCAAGACGGCTGGTCCCTTCGAAGAGTCAGTCGCATTGGACAACAGGGGAGATGGTGTCCGGGTACGATTTCTCCCTGCTATTCTGAATTACATAGCAGAACGTTCTACTAAGGTGCACGTGTGGGGGATTGAAGAGCCCGAAAATTCGATGGAATACAAACGAGCGTTCGAACTTGCGGACACGATGGCTAAATCATACTGCAAGAACGCCCAGATTTTTCTCACTACGCATTCCCCAGCGTTCATAGACGTGAATCGCGAAGGGCAGTCGATCTACATGGCTCAGCGGAAGGGTCATGATACCGAATTTCTGCATTTGAACAGCGCGCGACGGAATCGCCTCGTCATCGAGGATCCGTATATGCTCGTAGCAGATGAACTCGGTCATATTAAACTGATGAACGAGCTTCACGAAAAACTTCAGGAGCGCATCTTAGTAGCCGAAGAAGCCGCTGCGAGTCTTGCCGCCACAATGGCTGAAGTTGAGGCTGTCAAAATTCCCGTGTTGCTGACCGAAGGAAAGACAGACGTATTAATTCTCAAGGAAGCTTGGCGAAAACTTAGGGGAACGGCGCCACCGTTCGCGATCAAATCTTGTAATGTATTGAGCGAAACGGAAAAGAACGACGCTGCTGGCGCCGCGCAACTGGCGATCTGCTTGCGCTCAATCATGGCAGATAGCCACAGTCTAGTAATCGGTCTTTTTGATCGCGACGAGGAGGGCCAAAAATGTTGGGCTCTCGACGCTAATTTCGCTAAGCAGGACCTCTTCTCAGACGTCAAAGCCTCAAAGAACGGGAAGGCATACGCGATTCTGCTTCCTGTTCCTGACGGTGAACCGGATCTTGCCAAAAGCAGCCATCATTGCCTCGAATTTATGTTTCCAATTGCTGCGTTGAACACCAAGAAAGATGGGCGCGGTCTGATACTGAGAGGACTTCCTCTTGTCACCAAGTGCGGCAGCAAGGTTGTCTCGTCAGTTGACGGGACAGAGATTTGGCAGATGACGGTTGCCGACGGGAAGAAAGTTTTTGCCGAAGAGATCGTGCCAACCTTGGACGCAGCCTCTTTTAGAGAGTTTGAAAAAATCTTTATCCTCGTTGAAGCGATCATTGCCGCGATCCCTGTACAGCAGCCAGATGATTCAGCTGTTGTCGCTGAGGAAGGTGAAACAGAAACGGCTTCTGAAAGCGAACTCGCGTAAAGACCCGGCGAGTCATTCCGTCCTGTCGCCACAGATAGCCTTTGCCGCCGCCACTCAATTGATCGAGTCGATTTGAATGATCTTCATCGGCCGGCCATGAACCCGGGATGCTTCCTCGGCACCCAACGCAAGAGCCGTTTCCAGCGTGACACCTAAGCGGGCGCAAAGTTCGTCGATCGATATAATTTTGCCCTGCGCCCACTCCTCGGCGATCTTTGCACCTTCGGCCATGATCTCGTCGTCGGTCAAATGCGAGTAATGTTCCGACATTTTCGGTCCTCTCGGTTGATCCGGGCGTTTATTCGCCCTCATTGAGATAGGCGCCACGCCAGCCGGTGATGCCACAGCCAAAATCGAGGATCGCCCGGAATTCGGTTCCCAGCGTGTTCCAACCTTCGCGCGTTTCCAGTTTCGGCTGCTGGACACCGTTGAGGTAGGCAATCTCAAGGATCGGCGCCTGGTCGGGCGATGCAAAGAGCCGCCAGGCCGCATCCTCAAGGCGAGGCTCGACCAGCAGCGTGAGTTTCCCGGAGAATGGGTTTACTTCCTCGGTTGCCGAGGGCGTGATCGCGGCGATTATTTGCTCGCCCGTCGTTTCGTTATCAGAGCCGACGATGAGGAACTGCGGCTTCAGCGAAAGTGGCGTCTCGTTGTCGAGGCCCTTCTGATCGCGCAGCGCCTTGCGGCCAGCGCTGACGCTGCTGATCGTCAGCGCGGATGGCGTAACCGCTTTGTTTCCACGTGCATTCGCGAAGAGCGTGACGCCGTCATCAAGCAGCGGCCCGAGGCCGCTATTGTCGAGCAGAAGGTCGGCAATCAAATCCGCCTCCGTTTGCGCGGCGGCTTGGCCGAACGCCCGCAGCGTGTCGGAGAAGGCGTCGAGATCATCATTGATCAGCGCTTCCCGCGAGATGCCGAACATTTTCGCATATGGCTTGACGCGGTAGGTTTCTTTCGCCTCCGAACGCGAGCCGTAGGTGATTTCGGCGCCTTCAAGCACCTCTTCAAGCCTCGGCATTTCCGACATGCGGCCGATGGTCATGGCTTTGAAATTGGCGGCGTTACGGACACGTGCCAATTGCTTCAGCGGTGTTTCGGCGGCGCGATACGCATCGAGCATGAAGCGGTTCGCCGCGTTGCCCGTGACAAAAGGAAAGTCTGACGTGCTGTGTGTCGACCCGCTGCTCATGATCTGCGTGGCAAGCCGATCGCGATTTCGCGAAATGACCCGCTCGCCGCGCGCCTCCAGCAGAGCTGCCCCCATTTCGAGTAGGCTGCGGCCCTGCCATTCCGAAGCGCGGCCCTGAGCAGGCTTGCCAGCGATCCGGGCATAAAGCGCATCCTCGATATCGCGGGCGACCATCATCGAGCCGTAGCTGTCGTCCAAAACCAACGGTGACACCCGACCGCCGCCCGGCTCTTTGTCGGCGAGCGCGTTGATAACCATCGTCTGTGCTTTTGCGAAATCACCCTTCGCGTTGAGCACGATTTCGTTTGCCTCCACCAGCGTCATCTTCGCAGTGGTGCAGAGCTGATAGATGCGGCTGTTGACGTCCTGCATCTTGGCGGCCGCCTGGTCGTCGGCCGCAGCCACGTTCGGTTCGGTCATGGTCACTTCCTTTCGTTTGTGCGGAGCGGACGCAACCGCCACCATCGGGAGACCCATCGCCTTCCGCTCTCCTGCAAGCCTCTTCAGGCGATCCGGCGCTTTTGCGTAGCTGCTATAGTCAAACGCCGCATCGGCCGTCGGCGCGGTCGGTGCATGTTCGGAAACCGAGGTGGCGAAGCCATTGGCCAGCGCCTCCTGCGGCGCCATCCATGTTTCATCCTTCATCATTTGCCGGATTTCTTTCTCGGAAAGGCCGGTGCGGTCGGCATAGACTTGTGCAAACACGCCGGTCATCGTGTCGAGAACACCGGCTGTGCGCCGGTGATCGTCGGCCGGTCCGAGGGTCATTCCGGACGGCTCATGGATCATCAACAGCGTGCCGAGAGACATTTCGATTTCGTCGCCAGCCATGGCTATCAACGAAGCCGCCGAGGCGGCGATCGCGTCAATCTTCACGATCACCCTGCCGTCGTGGCGCTTCAGAGCATTGTGGATCGCCGAGCCCTCCATGGCGATGCCGCCGCCGGAGTTGAGGCGCACGACGATGTCGCCGTCAAGCTCGGCCAAAGCCTCGATCACCTGCGAGCTGGTGAAGCCGCTTTCATCCCAAAAATCCGTGAAGCCGACCGGCCCGTAAAGCATCAGCTCGCCGTCTACGATCAGTTTTGACATGCTTGCCTCAATTCGTTTGCCTAAGGATTTCCCGAAAGCGTGGTCATGAAAAGCCCTAACTCGTGACCAAAATTTTCCTGATCCTCTCGGCCGACAGCGCAAAATCGACGCGGGTGAGGATGAGCCAGAGCGCCGCATGCAAGTCGCTGGCTTTGTATGGACAGTTTTGCTGCCGCTGATCGATGCACCAGGCGGAAGCTTGATAGCGTAGAAGCGCTGCCGCCAGCTCTTTGGCCTGCTGCGACGGTTTTAGCGCGGGAAAGAACGTCTCAGCGGCTTCCCGAATTGCGGCGTCGCGAGCGGCAACCAGCGACGCCGAGCGCCAGCCGCGTTTTCCGCGTGCCGTTTTCAGGTCGAGCGCTGCTGCGACATCATCCGTTTCGCCGGAAACGAACCGGTTTAGGCGGGCGGCCATGTTGCGCGCCCAAGACGTCGGCACTCGGTCGAGGTGCTCCACCAGGCTGATGACGTCGTCCATCGGGCTCGAAACGTGAAGTTTGTTCATGGTTCTACAATCATCATGGTGGTGGTTAATTTAGAGGTTTTGCATATAGTCAAAGCCACTGCGCTGCCGCCCCTCCCGCTTTGAGTATTTGGCCGGGAAGAACCTAGGCCACCGGCCCTTCGGCAGCGCGTGGCACGGGGGATCTCGTCGTTCATTGCGGCGGCGGCAGTCGTGACGGAATCGATCATACTTTCTCTCCCATGTTGCGCCGCAGCTTGTGCCGCAAATAGGAGGTCCGGCTTTATCGTTCCGTCTGTCGATATTACGGGCCGCCGCCAAGCGGCCCTTTATATCGTAGATATAGGGTGTGTGTGCACCACACGGCGATAATGCAATGAAAACAATGACATAGGTGGGGGTGCAGCACACAGCGACATAGTAGTGTGTGCGGCTTACCTGAGGTGGAAAATCAGCCGTTGTCATTTGCAACCACCAGTATGGTTTTTTCCCGGCTTGTTCCGGGGTGAAGAATGACGGTTTTGATGTCGCCCCTGTCCTGCAAAACGTGCATGGCGCGCTCGAATTCTCGCTTATTTACGCCCTCTCTTTCGTTGCTGCCGGCGAACAGCGACGGTGGATAGGTGCGGGCGCTGATGGAGGGCGAGAACGTCTGCCCATGTTCGAGGCCGGCGCGCATCAGCTTCATGAACACGCGCTCGGCGCGATCCGCCTTGCCGATATTCGATGAGGCCCGTTCCGGCTTGTCGGTGCAGATGTAGCGGCCCATGTCCCACTTGAGGTTAATCGGATCGCCGCGAGGGCCGTAGTTCGATTTCATGATTTCGAGCACGCGCGCCCCGTCGTCGGTGCCTTGGTCGGTCGGTTTATACAGATAGAGCCGTGACCGGACGGAATTCGACCAGGCGGTCGAACCGGATGTCCCCGAACCGCTATTCAGCCCGGTAAGTGAGGGATGCCCGAGAAGCAGGATGCAGCAATCGAAGTGGATCGCGAGACCGCGCAACATGCCGATGAACTGTTTTGCCTGCGAGCGCGAAATCTCGTTGCCGCCGAAAACGTCGGCGAGGTTGTCGAGCACGACGATCTGCGGTTTGACGTTCGCGAGCGTCAGTTCGAGGCGCTTGAAAAGCGAGGTAACGGAGAGCCGGCCCTTGCGGTCCTCGGTCGCCAGCGTCGCGTCCTCGCCCGCGAGGCATATGATCTGCAGTCCTGACATGGCGGCGAGGTCGAGGTCTTCAGCAGCGGCAATCGCGGCAGCGCGGATATGGTTTTGCGTCTTGTCGTCCTCGGCGGACACATAGAGCGCCGCGCCGTGGCGGACGCTGATTCCGAGCCATGTGCTGCGCCCCACGACCGCCATACAAAGCTGCATGGCGAGCAGCGACTTGCCGGTGCCGCCATCGCCCTGCAGCTGCGTGACGTTGCGGGCCGGGAACATCTGTCGCCCGTCTAGAAATTTTTGTTCGGGAACAGGCTTTCCGGCGAAGTCGGCGACCGAGAAGGTTTCGAGCGGTTCAAGCGGCTGGTCTTCCTCTTGCGGCTGCTGCTGCTGGCTTCCGTTTCGATCATCAGGCTTTGACCTGAAACGGTTGTCGTAGCCACGCGCGGACGGATGATGGTCGCGGTTGGATTCGCCGCTCGGCCCCACTCCAAATCCCGGCTCGATCCGAACGGCCTCGCGCTCGATGTCATCGACGGTGCGGTGGCTCATGTCTCACCACCTCCACGATACCAAGCGTCCCAATCCTTGTAGGGCGATGGCGGTTGAAGGATGCGCGCTTCGCGGCCGGCGTCATGCCAACGGCCGGCGGCAGCAAGCGCGGCCTCACGGCCGGGGTCGTCGCCGTCACAGAAAACCGTCAACGCCTGCATCCAGGGCAACAGCGGGAAGCTGCGCATGGTTGAGGTGCCGCACGTCACCCAGATCGGTTGCCAGCCGCTCGCGATTAATGCCAGGCCCTTCTCGGCGCCTTCCGTGACACCAAGGCCCGCAAGAGAAATGTCCCGGTCCAACTTGACGACTTGCCCGCTCGACGGCCCCAGCGCCAGTTTGCGCTTATCGCCGTCATAGCGGTCGAGGCGAATTCGAAAGATTGCCGTCGGCTCGGCGTCAAGGCCGGGATCGTTTTCGATCGGCGAGAACCGGGCAATCAGCGCTGGCACGCGTTCACCGCCGAACGGGCAAGCCTGATGAAAGCGGAAGACGGGCAATTGATCGTCGGACAGCGGCGGCAAGCCCCTGTGGCGGAGGTAGGCGGAGACCGGCGGCGCTCGCGGGTCCTCTGCTTCGCGCCACAGACGGCGGACAAGCGCTATGCGGGATGTTTCGTTGCGATCATCCCTTGGCTTCGAAGAGCGCGACGGCGACCGGGCGCGCGATGATTCCGGATCATCATGCCGGCGCGGCCATAAGCCGCGATGCCGGAGCGCATCGATCACGTCGGCCTGATCGCATCCGGCATGGCATTTCACCAGCACCTTATCGTCACTGCCGTCGCGGATTGACAGCGACGGCGAGCGGTCATCATGCGCCGCACATTTCGCCATGCCGTAGGAGCCGTGCCAGAAGCCGCCGAGTGCAGCCGTGATATCGCGCGCCGACATCATCGCCGCCTCCATCCGTCTGAGGATGGCAGGATCGGCCAGACGACCGGCGTGCGTCGCTGCCACTTCGTGTGCCGCTCGCGGTGGCTATCGATGGGAACCCAGCCGCGACCGGGCGGCGGTGTGATCATACTTCCCCAGGTGCCGTCATCATTTTCGAACGGGGTGTCACGGGTAACGCGGACTTCAATGACATCGGCAAAAAACTGCGCCTGAACCGCAATATTTCGCGGTCGCCGGCTGCGGACGACCGGCAATATGTCGGGAATGTGCTTCATGGGGGCAAGTCTCCAATCAGGAAACCCGCCGTTTTGACGCGCTTGAAAGGTATGCTAGATTCGCAGTTCTCGCCCCCGAGAAAACTCTGATGCCTAGGAGCCGTCGCGCGCGCAAATAGCGGCGGCTCTAATCTGTTTTGGTATCAGCCGCGTCGACGGCAGCACCTTTGCTGTGCGGCCTGTGCATGGACGACTGTCCCCGTGCCTGGCGGTAGTCGGCCTTGGCCCGACGGTCAGCCTCATCAAGTTCATCCTCGGCATAATAATTCCGGTTGCCGAATAATGCCGGTTCTGGAATGCGACCGGCCTTGATCCATCTCCAGACCGTCATGTCGCTGATGTTGCCATACCTCAGCCTTAGCTGGGGTTGGGTCAAAAACCGCTTGCCCATTGTGCTGTCCTTCTAAAAACACTTGCTCTCAGATTACAGCAGTCGCGCGCACTCGGGCAACACCAAATTTTCACTAACCTATTGATTTGGCAACCTCTTCTTGCTTTTAGCGGCAAGCTCTTCTTGCCTTTAGCCTATCCTAAAATAGGTTTTCTTTCGCGAGATCTTAGCTTTATCAATGTTATCAATGATCCGCATTCACCAGCATTTACGCTTGGTCGAGCAACCTTCCCTTGCGGATTTTTTTTAATGGGACAACATTCGAACCCTGATTGGCAATGATCATCTCAATGTGGCGCGCCCACTGCATCAGCGAGGTGGTTTTTTCGGCCTCGTAACGAGCGTGATTGTAGTGCGCGCTGATCCCAACACGGGCGTGATTCAAAATGGCCTCGATAGTGTGAGGCAGGATGCCGATATCGCCGCCCACAGTGGCGAACGTTCGTCGCAGGTCATGCAGTGTCCATTCCGGAATTTCCACCTTGTTCGGGTCGTCTCCGCGTTCGCAAGCCTCCTTTCGGGCGACTGCCTGCATGGCCTCGTCCAGCCGCCGCTTGCCGCGCGAATAGCCGCTGATCGATGTCTCGCCATTTGTTGTCAAAACGAGATCGCCTTTCCCCGCGACGCGCGGCAGAGATGCAAGTACAGCTAGCGCGGCAGGTGCGAGCGCGACCACATTCGCATTGCCGTTTTTCGCCCTATGCTCCGGAATTGTCCAAACTGGCTGCTCCGCGTCGAGATCAAATTCGGCCCAGCTTGCACCCGCCACTTCCTCCCGGCGCTGCCCGGTTAGCAGGAGCAACTTCGTCAGCTGGCCGAACGGCCAGCCAATGATATCGGCACCTTTCCACACCAGTCGAATTTCGTCTGGCGAAAGGACGCGCTTGCGTTTTGTGATAACCGCAGGCGGTTCGATACCGGTGCACGGCGAAGCGTCAAGTCGATCTGTCCCGACGCACCAGGCGAAGAACTTACTGACGAGTGCTTTGACACGAAGCGCCGACTGCGGCGCACCCCGGTCAACGATCTCGTTCAACATTTTAACAATATCGCGCTTGGTTATCGCCTTGATATGGCGGCCTTTCCATCGAGGCAGAAGTTCATTGTCGATGAAGCGCTGCTGTTCGCGCGCCGTAGACGCACGGTTCTTTATCTTCACATGCCTCTTTACGAACTCAACAAGCACGTTCTCGACGAGATTATCATCGCTTGCCGCTTCCTTCTTTGCGGCGTGCGGATCACGACCCTCGTCACAGGCACGCATGATGCGGCCGGCCTCTTTTCTGGCATCCGCGAGCGTCCAGATTGCGACGCTGCCAATGGTATACTTTGGCTTGCCCTTATATCGGACGGCCCAACTCTTCGCTCCACCCGGAAGCGGCTGTACGATGAGATAAAAACCTAAGGCCAGGGTCAGGGATTTCTTGCCGCTTGGATGTTGCCTTGATGGCCTCGACCGACTTCACAGTAAACGGTGACTTTGCTCTCGTCATTTTCGATCCCTCAAAGTTTCCGGAACCGCCGGGGAAACCTCGGGGAAAATCATAAGCATGATTGCAAGTGATAGCTACTGTTAAATTGCGATACTCTATGATATTGATATTGTTGGCGTTCTACGGGTTTCACCCAATCAGTTGTTAGATAGCGTTATACGATTTTTTTGTCTGACACATCATTCGTAATGATGGGGTCGCAGGTTCGAGTCCTGCAAGCGGCACCATTTTCTTTCAATCCCCCTTTTAGTTCATCTATTGACACTCGATAGGCGCCTTTTCACGACTTCGCGAGGTTGATGAAGTTGAGGCGAGATGGCGAAAGATTTTGAGCGACTTCGACTCCTCTCGCATCATAGTCAGCGAGCCCAATCATTTCTTGTGCTGGGCGCTCGGGTCAAAAAGGCAAAGGGATGACGCACGACGGGGATATTCAAAGCCTTGGCTTCCGCGCTTGCCGCGCCAAAGGTAGTTAAAGGACGGAGAATGGCCACAATCACAAAGCTGGACGCTGCCCGCAGACAGTTACTTGCCGCAATCCACCTTCATTGGTTTTTCATCGAGCCGATCGCCGTCTATCAGCTGGCGACGAATGCCTCGGAAATATGCGACGCGATTCTAAAGAAGAGCGGCGGCACCAGAATAAAGCAGCATGTGGCAGAGCAACAGGGCTGGGAGATTGGCCAATTGAACGCTCTGATCAACGTCGCGAGAAATTTCTCAAAGCACGCTGATCGAGACCCGGAGGCCGAGACGGAAGATTTAGTCTTTGAGGACTGCAATGGGGTCATTCTAACTGCCTGCATCGACTATTCGATGGCCGCACGGCGGGCTCCAGATATCGTAGGCGCCTTCATCATCTGGTTTGCCGCCACGAACCCGGAGAAGACGGGGTCATTTCTTTCCGAAGAGGCCCACTCCCTATTCCCCGGGCTCGGGAATATGAGCCGGTCCGATCAAATTCTTGCGGCGCGTCGATATGTTCTTCATCCCCCACCAAGCGAAGTGCTGAATAATGCCCGCAACGAGCTCTCCGATTTTTGGCGATGGAAGGAGCTACGAAGCCAAGGACAAAATTTCCGAACCGAATAGTTAAGCGATCATCTCAAGTTCCTGACGCCTCGTTGAGACTCGACCAAACAAGTGGTCGAACTTGCCCGGGGCAATCTCAAGTCCCTTTGCGGCAAGAGTGCTTTCAGAAAACTATGCACTCCCCCGCGACAAGTATGAGTTGATCAGGTCCGCGGCATCGTCCTCTCCCTTCTCGCGTGCAATATCGGCGGCGGCTGCACCAGTGCGATCGGTCTTTGTCAGGTCCGCATGGTTCTCCAACAATAGCTTTGCAACTTCGGTGCTTCCCCAGGCGGCCGCGCACATCAGCGGGGTCACGCCATCGGCCGTCTCGGCGTTTACGTCCGCGCCAAGGGACAGTAGGTAGTTTGCAACGGCTGCTTCGCCATTCGCAGATGCCTCGTGCAGTGCCGTCATTTCACCACGACCAATCGCGTGTACTGATGCACCGTTCCGCACTAGCGTCTCAACCGCTGCAAGCAAACCTTCAGCTGCCGAGACCATGAGCGGTGTTCGACCATGTATGCCGACTTTGTTCAAGTCGAGTTCCTTGGACTCGATTTCTAGCTGAGCTTGTGAAGCGCCGGCCACGATTCGCTCAATGAAATGCTCAATCTTTGACTGATCGTTCATGGGAGTACGTTGAAGTTCTCTATCATCGCTCTCCTCCAGTCTGGAGGGACATTGTTCGCACACACTACGTTCTCTCGATGCCCTCGCCAATGCTTGGAAGCGCTGCTTCGACGTGACCTCTGGCAAGCTCATAAATCCAGTATTCGTGCGGATAAGCCTTGGTCTGCAGTCTCTCCAGATCCGCAAGAGCATCGTCCAGCAGTTCAGTGGCATCCTGCTTTGAGAGAATGCCATTCATCAGCAGGCGCCGAAGGATGTTAACCTGTATCGCTGTATCGCTGTCTGGCAGGGGATGGCTGCTTCCAGATTGCCTAGCATTTACCTTGTGTATTCGTCCGTCATCTTCCCTGTCACTCCCAATCCAAACGCAATCCCTACCCGGTCATCAGCCTTGGACAGTGGCAAAGCTCATCCCGCGTCAAATGGTAACGGGAACGTTCGCTCCATGAGCGAATAACACGGTCTTCTGCTTCAGGCACAAATCAGTCCAACGGCGATTGTGATGGACGATCCATGTCTATCTTCGCGTGTGCAGGCTCGTAGAACTGATTGCCTTTCAACGCTTTGTGGCGCACCATCATCGACATAGCCGGGGGGATGGGGAACAATGGGACAACTCACGACCGGCGAACGGGGGTTCGCGGCAGCTATACTTATCGCTTTGATGGTTGTCGGTGTCGCAATGGCGGCCGCTGGCCGCTTCGATCCCATCGGCATACATGGCGCTATCGTCCTTGTGTATTGCGGCGCGTTGTTCTGCTACATCCTGACCTCGGCTTTCGACGAAGAACCGGATGCTTCGCGCTTTTCCAGCTACTATGACGATCCGATCAAGGTCGGCGTGGCCTTCACATTGGCGTGGGCGATCTTTGGCATGTTCATCGGCGTCTGGGCAGCTGCACAGCTTGCCTGGCCGAGCCTGAATTTCGATACGGCGTGGTCGAGCTTCGGCCGTATACGGCCCGCCCATACGACAGGGGTGATCTTCGGCTTCGGCGGAAACGCGTTGATCGCGACATCATTCCATGTCGTTCAGCGAACATCGCGCGCAAGGTTGGCCGATCAACTCTCGCCCTGGTTCGTGATCTTCGGCTTCAACCTTTTCTGTCTGATCGCGGTCAGCGGGTATTTCATGGGCGTTACCCAGTCCAAGGAATACGCGGAAGCGGAATGGTATGCCGACCTCTGGCTCGTGATCGTTTGGATCGTCTATTTCGCGCTCTTCGTACGCACCTTGGCGCGGCGCAAGGAACCCCACATCTACGTGGCCAACTGGTATTATCTCGCCTTCATCATCGTGGTGGCGATCCTCCACATCGTCAACAACCTGGCAGTGCCGGTATCGTTCGGACACGCCAAAAGCTACACGGTCTGGTCCGGTGTACAGGATGCGATGGTCCAGTGGTGGTACGGGCACAACGCCGTGGCGTTTTTTCTGACGTCGGGCTTCCTGGGTATGCTCTACTATTATCTGCCGATCCGCGCTGAGCGGCCGATTTTTTCCTATCGATTGTCCATTCTCAGCTTCTGGGGGATCACCTTCTTCTACATGTGGGCGGGGTCCCACCATCTCCATTACACCGCACTGCCTATCTGGGTGCAAAACCTTGGAATGACGTTCTCGGTCATGCTGCTCGTTCCGTCGTGGGCGTCGGCCGGGAACGCGTTGCTCACGTTGAACGGGGCTTGGCATCGCGTGCGTGACGACGCCACTCTTCGCTTCATCATGATGGCGGCGTTCTTCTATGGGCTGTCGACATTCGAAGGGTCTTTCATGGCAATCAGACCCGTCAACTCACTGTCTCATTATACCGATTGGACGGTCGGCCACGTTCATGCCGGTGCGCTGGGCTGGGTTGCCATGATAACGTTCGGCGCGTTCTACACACTCGTTCCATCGATCTGGAAACGCGAAAGGATGTATTCTGCAGCCCTGGTCGAAGTCCACTTCTGGTTGGCGCTTGCAGGCACGCTCATCTACGTTTTCGCCATGTGGAATTCCGGCATTATCCAAGGCTTGATGTGGCGCACTTATTCCGCCGACAACACCCTGGTCTATTCATTCGTCGACAGTCTGCTGGCGATGTATCCCTACTACATCGCACGCGCTTTCGGAGGGCTGCTTTTCCTCCTTGGGGCGATCGTGGCGAGCTTCAATATCTGGATGACCGTCCGAACGGCTCCCGCCGCGGGAGCAGTTCACGATGCGCCCCTGACTTCGGGCATTCTCGAAAACGCACCGGCGGAGTGAGAGATGAGCGAACGTCTGCACGGAAGACTGGAACGGACGGCCGTCGGGTTTATGCTGGCTATCGTTGTAGCGGGAAGCGTCGGCGGGCTTGTCGAGATCGCCCCGCTGTTCACGATCCACGAGACGGTCGAGGACGCCCCCGACATGAGAGTGTACACACCCCTCGAGGCGGCGGGCCGGAACATCTATGTTCGCGAAGGCTGTTACGCCTGCCACAGCCAGATGATCAGAACGCTGCGGGACGAGGTCGAGCGGTACGGTCCTTATTCTCTTGCGGTCGAATCCAAGTACGACCATCCCATGTTGTGGGGATCAAAGCGCACGGGTCCCGATCTGGCGCGCATCGGCGGGAAGTATTCCGATCTCTGGCACGTGGCCCATTTGATCAACCCTCGCGAGGTCGTGCCGGAATCCAATATGCCGTCCTATCAATGGCTGGCAACAACCCCGCTCGATTTGGGCGATCTGCGTGACCAACTGGCGGCCCTGAGAACCGTGGGAGTGCCCTATACGGATGACATGGTCGCAAACGCGTCTGCCGATGCCTTCGGCCAAGCCAATCCAGACAGCGAACAGTCCTCAGGCGTGACGGAACGCTATGGGCAAGACACGCAGGTCTCTGCGTTTGACGGCGTAAAAACCAGCGTGACGGAAATGGACGCCATGGTCGCCTATCTGCAGGTGCTTGGCCGGCTCACAAAGGCTGCCTACCAGAACACTGCGGCACCGGAGCAGATGCCGAACCCCAACAATTGATTCCTCAGGGGATTTGAAATGGATCTTACCCACGAAACCATGTTGGAACTGTCCAAGGTTTGGGGCCTGTTCTATCTCATTTTGTTTTCGATCGGGGTGATCATCTACACCTTCTGGCCTTCCAACAAGGCGCGTTTCGATCGGGCGGAAACGGACATATTCGATAAGGACGACACCCCATGGCGATAGAGGAAGTCGATCCCGTAACAGGCCGGAAGACGACGGGACACATTTGGAACGGCATCAAGGAGCTCGATACTCCTGTACCGCGCGGGGTTCTGCTCTTCCTGATCATCACCCACCTGTTCGCCGCTCTCTGGTGGATACTGTATCCGACCTGGCCGCTTGGAAGCACATATACGAGGGGCCTGATCGGCACGAGTCAAAAACAGGCGGTAGAGCGAAAGATCATAGAAGCCGATGCTTCGCGCGCGCCCTGGATCGAGAAGATCGAGACCAGTTCCTTTGATGAAATCCGTGCCGACGAAAAGCTGATGGAGAAGGTGGCCTCCAGTGGCCACCAGTTGTTCGGAGACAACTGCGCCGCCTGTCATGGAAGGGACGGCAAGGGCGGACGAGACTTCCCCGATCTTACCGATGACGACTGGCTTTGGGGTGGAGGACCAGAAAAAATCGTCCAGACCATGACGGTGGGCGTCAATACGACGCACTCGCAAAGCCGCGTGTCGCAGATGCCTGCGTTCGGAACAGACGAAATGCTCAACCGAAAACAGGTGAGCGACGTCGCCGCCTATGTCTATTCGTTGAGCAATACGTCCACCGAATCCGTAGACGCCAGCCAGATCGCTGCTGGCCGCCAAGTGTTCATGGCTAGCTGTGTGGCATGCCACGGCGAAGATGCCAAAGGCAAACAGGATGTCGGTGCGCCGAACCTGACCGACGGCCGCTGGATTTACGGCGGGGGTATCGAACGGATCGTCCAGTCGATCCATGGCGGGCGGCAGGGACATATGCCCACCTGGGACGAACGCCTAAGTCCAGCTGAGATAAAGATACTCGCGCTTTATGTGAACAGGCTGGGTGGGGGTCAGCCGTGACGCCCGAAGCGAAGAGCCCCCTACCACGCGTTTTCAAGTGGCTGCTGATCGGGCTGACCGGCGCGATCTTTGTCGGCGCCAACGCCCATTTTGTTTACATGGCGATCACCACCCAGCCCGCCTGCATCGAGCATATCAAGGAAAAAGGCCAGCAACCCAACCAATTCAGGGCCGCCGCTTCAGCTTGCTGAATGCGCGAGGAGGATCAGATGCCGCAGGACGACACTTCCGGCCGATATCGGAGCGAGGTATCAGGGATAGAGGAGACGATGAATCCCAAGTGGCAGCGGCATCTGCCCCTCGGCGCTCCTCTCGGTTGGCTTGGCCAAGGCTGGCAGGACTTGATCCGGCAACCCTGGCCAAGTCTGGCCTACGGGTTCGTGGTGTTCTTACTCGCGTTGGCGGCCACCGTGATGCTGTTTCGGCTCGAGCGCGACTATCTTCTCTTTCCTGCATTGGCGGGCATATTGATCGTCGCCCCGCTCTTTGCCGCAGGGCTCTATGTCAAGAGCAGGAGTTTGGCGAACGGCGAGCGCATCTCGCTTCGTCAGATGTTGTTCGTCCGGCCGAGAGCTGGAGGGCAGGTGTTCTTCACGGGGATGCTGCTGTGCATGGTGATGCTGCTCTGGATGAGGGCCGCGGTCATTATCTACGCGCTCTTTTTCGGCGTTAATCCGTTCCCCGGCCTTGGTGGCGTAGCAAGGCTATTGGTCACCACCCCCTCGGGCTGGGGCATGCTGATCGTCGGTTTGTGTGTCGGCGCATTGTTCGCTGGATTCGCTTTTGCAATCGGGGTGTTCTCAATTCCGATGCTTCTGGATGAGCGCATAGACGCCTTCACAGCGATGGGCGTCAGCGTTGTCATGGTCTGGAACAACATGGGACCGTCAATGGTCTGGGGTGCGATCGTGCTCGCCCTCTTCCTCGCCAGCCTGCTGACGGGACTTGTCGGACTCATCGTCGTTTTTCCTTTGCTCGGCCACGCCACATGGCATGCCTACAAGGCAATGAGGTAGCGAGGAACGGACAATGACCTGCTGCGCGTCAATTGCGTCGTCGCTCCCCGAGCCTGGACCAAGAAGGCCGGGCGTGGACGAGGTTGCGTTGGCAAGCAAGGATTTGGGCAGTGGTCTCAGGCAGATCACCCTGTCCGTCCCGGACATGCGATGTGGCGCATGCATGGCGCTTTTGGAATCGACGCTTGGCAAGCACCCCGAAGTTCACATGGCGCGCGCCAATCTGACGGCGAAGCGTGTGACCATCCATTGGCACGCGGAAAATGGTTCGCCGCCCGATTTTGCCGCCCTGATCGGAATGATCGGTTACACGGCCGTCTTGCCGATGGAAGGCCGCGATCAACCGGACGGTGAGATATCAGGGCTGTTGCGCGCGCTGGCAGTCGCCGGCTTTTGCTCAATGAACATCATGGTGCTGTCCGTATCGGTCTGGGCGGGCGCAGACCCAGCAACACGTCAGACGCTCCACCTGATGTCGGCCGCGCTCGCACTACCGGCCGTGATCTACTCCGGGGCGACATTCTACCGGTCGGCGTGGCGGGCGCTCGTGCACGGTCGGGCAAACATGGATGTGCCGGTCAGCATCGGCGTCCTGCTCTCGTTCGGTCTCAGCGTATACGACACGTTCGCCGAAGGACGGCAAGCTTACTTCGAGGCCAGTACCTCATTGATCTTCATTTTGCTCGTCGGACGCACGCTGGACCATCTGATGCGACGGCGGGCGCGATCGGCGGCTGCGTCTCTGGCCGACATGATGCCGAAAGGCGCTAATGTGATCCGCGCGGATGGACGGATCGAATATGTTCCACTGAGCGACATCGTTTCCGGCACCCGCACTCTGATTGCAGCCGGCGATAGAATTCCAGCTGACGGGACGATTCTCTCCGGCCAGTCGGAACTTGACCGTTCATTGCTGACGGGAGAGAGCCGTTGGGAAGCGGTTGGACCAGGCGGACAGGTTCGCGCGGGAGATTTGAACGTCGGCCATCCCCTGACTGTCGAAGCCACCGCCGCACCAGGAGATTCGACACTCGCCGAGCTGCATAGGATGCTGGAAGCCGTCGAGGACGGCCGGTCTCAATACCAGATACTCGCCGACAGGGCCGCGCGTCTCTATGCTCCGGTTATCCACGGACTGTCGGTGCTGACATTCCTTTCGTGGTTTGCGGTGACACAGGACATCCACCTCTCCCTGACGATTTCGATCTCGGTCCTGATCATTGCCTGCCCTTGTGCGCTGGGGTTGGCGGTTCCGATGGTTCAGGTCGTTGCAGCACGCAGATTGTTCACCCACGGCATCGTGGCACGGGACGGATCGGCATTGGAACGTTTGGCGGAAATCGACACCGTCGTTTTCGACAAGACCGGTACGCTGACGCAATACGAGCCGACGTTGTTGACCGGGAACTGGACCGGACCACTGGAATTTTCACTGGCTGTGTCACTGTCGCGGTTTTCGAGCCATCCGATGTCGAGAGCGATCGCGGATTACGCCTCACGGCGCGAGTGGGAGGCTCTCGCGCTCGTTGACGTCAGGGAGATACAAGGCAACGGTCTCGAGGCGTCTTTCCGAGGGGAAGTTTATCGACTTGGGCGAGCGGCATGGGCGGTGAGCGGCGATGCAGACGACCGGACTGCCGCAGCTTCTACTATCGTCCTGACGCGACAGGGAGAAATCCTCGCCTCTTTCGTTTTTGGAGAGAAGGTTCGAGCCGGGTCGGCGATGGCGGTGCAGTTCTTGAAGAGCCGCGGCATCGCTGTCGAAATGCTGACGGGCGATGTCCCCGAAGCGGCTCTTGCAGTGGCACGGGAAGTCGGAATCGACTCCGTAAAAGCAGCCGCCCTCCCCAAGGACAAGGCCGAGGCGATCGATGCGTTGCGTGGTCTCGGACGCAAGGTGATGATGATTGGTGACGGAATAAACGACGCGGTCGCGCTGAAGACCGCGCATGTTTCCATGGTTCCGGCGTCAGGAAGCGACATCGGTCGCAGCGCCGCCGATTTCATCCTGCTCAATGGAGACATGGACGGAATAAAGGTCGCGCTGACGACGGCGGGTCGTGCGGCCGTGCTGATCCGCCAAAATTTCGCATTGGCTATCGTCTACAATGCGTGCAGCATTCCTCTCGCGCTGTTGGGTTATGCCAACCCGCTCATCGCCGCGATAGCGATGTCGACGTCGTCGATATTGGTCGTCGCGAATGCGATGAGGCTTGAGATTGACGGAACGCCGCCAGAGCGGGAAATGCGGCGGATAAAAAAGTTGGCGGGAGTGGGATAAATGAGCGCATTGTCGTTTCTGATACCCATAGCTCTGTTCATGGGCATCGCCGGGCTTGGCGCATTCCTTTGGTCCCTGCGCACCGGTCAGTACGAAGATCTGGATGGCGCAGCAGAAAGGATATTGTCCGAAAAGGACGACAAGCCTCTCAGCGGCTGAAGGATCGATTGTAAATGCTTTGAAGGAGGGTCGAATGGAAGACACGGATAGCCAGTCTCCGCCGGTTGAACATGATACCGCCCAAGCGTCACGCATCCCTACCATTGATCCATCGGAGGCTGTGACGGGGGTTGCCATTGTCTTGGGCATCCTTGGCGGAGCAATCGGCGTCGTTTCCACCTTGTTCCAGGCCGATGCATCCGGTGTTGGCTCCTGGATCGTCTACTGCCTCATTGCAGCGTTGGCGGGCGGCTCTGCAGGGATCGTCGTTGGCGGAATGTTTGGAGCGATTTTCGCGGTAACCAGGGGAATAACGGTACCCGCCGGCAGTGATCGTCAGGGCTGAAGAGGCCAGGCCGAGGTCACCGCCTCCGGCGCAATAGTGCTAACCAGCCCAATCCATCCCGGAACAATGCCGCCGACCAGCTGGTTTTCTCCGTGAGACAACAAGCATGGAGAAAATCATGTCCGGCAAATTCATCGCGATATCATTGCTTTCAATCGGTCCGGCCGGCCCGGCGCTGGCGCAGACGGCCGGCCGCGCGGATGCCATTGGGCGGCTTTCGGTGGCGCCGAT
>NZ_JALBGX010000085.1:0-29189 GCF_023006465.1 Rhizobium sp. PRIMUS64
CCAGGGTCTCACCGTCCACCCGGCTGCACCACGGTTGGCTTTGACCGCTTTGTAAGCTTCGTACACTTGCCGCTTCTCAATCCGAAACGGCTTGTCTGTCGTACCTATCGAAGTCATCCTGTTTCCAGTTGTTCCAAACAATGCGACCACCTGATCCGATCCCTTTGCTCCGGCCCCATTACAGGGCCCTCAACGCTCATACGGATCGGTCCGCCCCGGTCTCCTGCATCGGTACTCTCGCCTTACGGTTTCTCCGCTTGGGCTTCTCCCTTGGCATCAGGAGCCTGGTTCCTGCAGTTCCGCGTGAAAGCCTGTGTCCAACTCACGCCCCCTCTACGCCGGTCGCCGCCCGCCCAATCATCAGGCACCCGGCCGACTTGTCCCAGGATGACGAAACAGTCCTGGTTTCGACGACGCTTAGATTCATAACGGCGCGTCTTCGGAGGGTTCACTTTCGTTCGTCTTTCGGACACGCACCTGCTCGGATCTCGTCCGAACTTTTCATCCGACGCTCACCACCACGGCTCTTTATCGCAGCAGCTCGGACTGGTTTGAGACCCGCTCCTGAAAGCCGATCCCGGAGGGCCATCCTCCATCATTCACGCAGCTTCACGTTACGGGGTTAGCTCATACTGAACTCCTTCCGTGCCTCTGCAGCACACTTTCATCGATGAAGACCAGCCGGCTTGGATCGAGGCCAGCCTGCCAGGATCGCCAGCGCTGTCGCCGTCGCGCGACGTCAACTCGCGCCTGCTCAAGGGCGAACAGTGTTTTTTTGAACCGTAGCCCCTCGCGCCGCAGAAACTGCCATACGGTGTCGTGGGATATGCGTCCCGTAACTCGGTGCTCATAAAGGTGCGCAATCCAGCGCCGCCTGTTGAATCAGACCGGCTTTTCCCGGTCCCGCCACGCCTTTGCAAAGTGAATGATTTAGCCAGTCAACGAAGGACCGTTTGTGAGGGCTGGCAGGAATGGTGTCACCTATCTGTTCGAGGTACGCGTAAAATCTGGCGGCTGCGCTGTCCAATCCTTGGCCGCGAACGATACTGGGTCGATTCAGCTGCGTGTCCACGGCAGGCAATTTGCCAAGCACTTCTACGCGGCCGACTGTATCTGCGATGTCGTCGGCAATCTGATACGCATGCCCGAGCAATTCCCCCACCTTAGACCACGGAGCCGGATCAGCACCACTTACCAGGGCACCGCACGTGGCCGCCGCGACAAAGAGGGAGCCGGTCTTGTAATGGTGATAGCGGTCGATAGCGACGTGCGTCATTGCCTCCATCGACTGTCCGGCGATCAGTCCGTGACTGGGGCCGACCGCCTCCGCAACCACCTCGATCATGCGCCCGCCCAACTCAGGTGTTAGTGCAGCCTGCAAGCTGAGGTATTTGAAAGCCATCACGATCAAGGCATCGCCGGCCAAAACGGCGATAGGCTCTCCGAAAAGCCGGTGCACCGTCGGTCTGCCGCGACGTAGCGCGGCGTTATCGAAGCAAGGCAAGTCGTCATGCACCAACGAGGCACAGTGCAGCAATTCAATTGCTGCCGCGGCTCTTGTCGCCAGCTCAGGATGTTTTTCGCCGCACACATAGGAGACTTTCAAGCAGAGCTTGGGGCGCATCCGGGAGCCACCTGGAAACACTGCCGCGTCCAGCGCTCCACGCAAGTGAGCCGGCGCAGCCGGACTTAGAGCAGTATCCATGGCAGCTCGCAGCGCCTGCTCGATGAGCTTGTCGCTATCGCCAACCACGTCGGCTTGGTGATTCGAAGTCATATCGCATCTCCACTTTTGAGACGAAAACGAAAATTGGGCGTAGTCCAACCGGTGCCAAACGAAAGGCAAATTTCGCTGTGTCTCTTCAGGTTCTAGGCACCGTTAAATTTAGCGGATGCGGCCGCCAACATGCGGCACCGGCGTCACCAACGAAACCGCGTGCCAGTGGGAGCCTTAACTCGGCAAGGCGATCTCCCACTGGAATCCCTTGAAGCAGTCTCATTCGCGGCGACATGACATCTGGACGAATTCGGTTATTTCGATCGCGCGCGAAGAACATTGGCTCCGGCGGCGCTGTCGGCCAGAATGGCATCGCTCTCAACGTCTTGATCCAAAGCTGAAGAGGCTCCCGCGCTGAGCAGTGGCTGGTGACAAAGCTCTTTGGATCGGCTGCACGCCGCCGCGCGTGATGATCGCTGACGAGCTCCGTCGTACGGTACGACATGGGCGAAGATGGGCCTTACATCTAAAGGTGTTGGTCATCGTCGATAGTAACCACTGGAGCTTGGACCGGAACCATTGCCGGCAGAGATCTGGGCTCTTACAAGCAATTGGTGTGCCACCAGAGCATTGTTAGTGAATGTTCCAATGGCGACAGAAGGCGCCTTCCGGTGCTCACCGTGTGTCGGGAGTCTCGGATTGTGCCACTCCGCCTAGTATGTGAACACCGTCAACCTTGCGAGCGATCCGTCCGAAGGCCGACCCAGCATTGGGAGTGAATTGGGTCGAGCTCACAATGCACGTCGGCGCTTGCATCATGCCAGCCTGTCAATGTGCGCGATCGCACACGACTGTCAGCTTTGCGTCAATTACGATCGAACCGATGCTTTTGACGTTTCACGAGGTTACGCTGCCGATAGACCCAGCGTGAGAAGACGACTGAGCCCTTCCTGTTGTTCTTCGTCGCGATGTTGCCGAGCCTTACACTCGACCGGCTTGGCGAGGATTTCGGCGCTGCCGTAGCCCTTGTCGGCCGGCAGGAAACCGTTTCGAGAAGTCGGTCCCCGACCGCCTTTTGCTAGCGGACTAAAAGGTCGGAGCAGGTGGATCTATACAGCGCTTTCTTTCGAAGCCCTGGTTGAAGGAGGCGGAATTTTCAGAGAGCATCGAACCTACACGCTAGCGGGAGCGGTAACCGATATGGGTTCTTGGCTGAGTGATTTCCAGCACGGCGGAGCTTTCCCAGCTAGCCAAATGGGATATCGTGGGACGGGGAAACGGATCGGTTTTCGAGGATTATTTCTTATCGTCCTCAACGAAGACGGCTTAGAAGATGTTGAGCATTGAATGTGAATTTTCGCTCAAATTCGACGCAACCTAGATGATTCAGTGGCGGGTGCGACCATAGCCGCCTCATCTTTCATGGAACTGGGCGACCGGTCTAGCGAGCCTGTTTTGCATGCATTCATGAAGCAATTTGGCTAAACCCTCAAATATTTGCTATAACGCAAAAAATGCCCAAAATGGGTATTTAAAACGGTTGTAGTGTGGCGATGACACGTGGTTCAAATCGGTTCAGGTTGGCTCAAGCCTACAACGAGTGGCAGGAAAACAGGGACGTGCGGTGACGGAAGATCTAGCAAGCTACAGAAGTTCGAGAGGCCTCGTCAGCACCGCCGATCCGGAGGTTGACAAGGCGATCTATCGAAAGCCGGGCTTCGGCGGCGAAATTACATCCCTGGGTCACATGGAGGAACTGATCAGCGCGTTCCTGAAAAAGACACGCCAAGCGCAGGGCCTGTCTCGCGCGGACGTTGCTCCAATGCTTGGTCTGTCCATCCCTGTATACGGACGCTACGAGCGGGCATTTTCCAAAATGACTGTTACTCGGATGATCCATCTGTGTGAGATTCTTGGCTTCATGCCTATCGATATGATCTTTGAAGCTGCGCCACATCTTTGGGGCCGCACATCGGAGGAGGCCGAGGATTGTCTCACACTGGCGAGGATTCTCAGGAGACTTCCGACCGGCACGACGCGCGACCTAATTCGGCTCCTGCAGCGAATGATCCCCGATGACGACGAGAGCGACAGAGGTATCAGTGATGTAGCGGAGACCGTGAAGTGATCTGGGTTTGTCTATGACGCCCCTGACCAGTAGCAGTGTTGGTGATAGCCGGGTATCGCAGCCGACGCGCTGTCGTCGGTGTGCAGACACCCGCAATCTCACAACTTAGTTTTTCACTCGTTTTCCGTCTGATCAACAATACGCGGCGATTGCGCAATATTCGATCGTTGGTTGGCGTCGATCTCGCTCGATGCTCGAGCGATTTGTCGGCGAGCGACGCCAAGTCTATTTGCATGCGCTTTGCTTCGACAGTAGGGTCTGTCATCAACTCCCTCATTGGGTTCTCCTGTGTGGGTATTCGAGCTGCCGGCGCGCATGCTTTGATTTCAAATTGCCAAATCTAAGCCCGTCCTCTCCGCGCCTCTGTTCCATCGCGCCGATCCTTTTTGCCATTCGGCTCGGAAATAGCCATTCGACATCACGATCAGGTTCCGCGAAAACGGGGGCGAGTCGCTGAGACTGGAAACGCTGTTCATGGCTGTCGCCGTTCAGAGGTACTATGAGGGCATCGCCTAGAGCAGCCAACACGCGCAGCCTTGATTGGTTTGCCGTGAACCGAGAGTCTCCGCGTGCAGGACAAAAGGCCACCATGCCCGCACACGACGTCCCTAGTGCTAGACGAGGAAATGCAGTGACCGTTATCACCAAAATCACTGAAGGCATTCAGTGCCAATTTGGCGCAAGTGGATAATCCTTGCGTGAAGCGATTTCGGTGTGAGCTATATCTATGTACTTGCGATCAATGATATATTTTGGTAAACGATAGCTATCGGGTGAGGTTCGCCTGGACCAAAATGCGCCAAATGAGATCGAAATCGAAACATTGGTGGTTTCAAGCACATCACTTTCCGTATAAAGTGCTCTGGCGCATTTACCTCAGTCGGAGCAATGTCAGGACCATCATTGAAGCAATGGATTAATGAACTCGGTTTGCAACAAGTCGATGATCCAGGCATAGACAAGCCGGTCTATCGAAAACCTTTTGACGGACGGATTGCACTTAGCGCCGAACTCGAAAACTTGATCAGCATCAGCCTTCGCGAAGCCCGCGATAAGCGAAAACTACCGCGCTCGAAACTGGCGCCCTTGCTTGGCATCACTAAGCAGGTCTACGGCCGGTACGAAAATGGAGTATCCCGCTTGACCGTGAGCCGACTGATTCATCTGTGTGAGGTTTTGGATGCCACTCCGGAAGAGATTATCGCCCCGGCGGCACCTTATCTTTGGGGCGAAACTGAAACCAAAGCGGTTCTGCTGCTGGCTACTATCGTGAAGTTGCGGACTTTCGATGAAGAGATCTTGCAAGATATTTTCAGCTTACTAAGCCGCATAGACGAGACCGGTAGCGATAGCGGCGATCGTGCCGTGAAAGTCGCGTCTACCAGCGCCACTGCAGACGATCGCAAATAGGACGTAGATCGCTAGCGTCAATAAACAGAACGTGCGTCCCTGATGAAGTTCTATCAGAAACCGCGACCAACGCTCGCGCCGTTGCAGGTTGCCGAAGCAAGCTTTGCGCAGGCGGTTAGGACTAGCAAGCGGCCGTTCATCGCCAAAGCACTCCGGGACATAGGTGGGTAAACGGGGGGCGCAGTTGGGTCAACTGGTCCAACTCATCCCTGCTTTCGGCCGCTGGAGGGGACGCGCGGTCGTCTTTACGCGGCAAGTGCCAGGGAGGTCACATCAAAGTCTAAGAAACCCGTATATTCAACATACAAAGCATCGATAATTCCATTCATGCAATCCATTTTACCAATCTCCCGTGATGATGCATTAGGAATGATCTCAGACGCGAGTGACGGCGAAACATTTGACGATCCGGACTGGCTATAGCGCGAACCCGAGCAACGGCGCCGACATGCAGCGGGGTGGCCGCTGCTTCGATCGCACAATGCGTGCTTCAAAAACAGCAGCAGGAAATACCAAAGGAGGTCTTTGCATGCGTTCTGAGGTGCGGTGGAAGCTGTGCTGGGAAAACGAGCTGAAACTCATCGACCATGTCGATTCTCCCGAGTTCTTTCGCAAAGCCTATGGGCCGACCGGGGTCTTCAATTTCAGTGGCAGCCAAAGCTGGGCAAGGCGCGCCGACAACGCGCATTGGCAGGCGACCGGCGCTGACAAGGGCGCGCGCGGCGATGAAGAGTCAGCGGCCAGCCGTCCTTTAGTTCACTGGACTTTCCGGCTCCGGCAAGTCGCCAATGCGCTCGACCGGCTGCTGCATGCCCACGGGAAGCACACCTACATCCTCGACGGCGACAACGTGCGCCACGGGCTCAATCGCGACCTGGGCTTCAATCAATCCGATCGCGTCGAGAACATCCGCCGCGTGCCGAGGTCACCAAGCTGATGGCCGATGCTGGGCTGATCTTCCTCGTATCCTTCATCTCGCGTTCCGCGGCGAACGCCGGATGACTCGCGAACTGATGGAGGAGGGGGAGCTTATCGAAATCTTCGGCGACACGCCGCTCGAGGAATGCGCGCGACGCGGTCCGAAGAGGAAGGCGCTTGCCGGCAAGATCGCCAATTCCACCCGAGTTTCCTCGCCGTACGAGATCCTGGGAGCCCTGAGTTACATCTCGAAACGGTTGGCCACGACCCTGCGGAGTTGGCGTTTGAGATCGAACAGTTCCTCGAAAGGCGAATGGAGCAAGTACGCATGAGTGTGAGAGTGGGGAGGCTTGACCATTGGCGGCTTGAGGCGGCCGCGGCGGTCCCTGGCCTATTAACTACGCGGCGACCGTAGCAGCCCGCAGGCGGCCGCGCCAACGTCCGATGCGATGTTGGCTTCAACAGGAGACAGCCGATCACGCGCTCACGACTCGGCTTACTGAAACGGAGAAAAGATATGGCTGATGCAAAGCTGCAAGCCGTGCTTTCGGCTCTTTCGCCGATGGCGAGACAGCTAAATGCGCTACCCTCCAATCAACCGGGGCGAGATGCGAACTTCGTTAGACTAAACACGAATGAGAATCCGTTTCCGTTGCCGATGATGGTGTTGCAAAGTGCGCTGGCGGCCCTCGAACGGCATTATCTGTATCCCGAAGATGACAATCTGAGCTTGCGCGACGCAGCCGCCAGCGCGTATGGCCTCTCCCAGGATCAGGTGGTCGCCGGGAACGGCTCGTCGGAGCTGCTTGGGCTCATCTACAGAGCATTCCTCGACCCGGGAGATAGCGTTGCGATGATATCGCCAGGTTTTTCCTTTAACCGCAAACTGGCCAAGTTGCAGGGTGCCAGATTTCTCGAAATCGAATGGGGCGAGTCTTATTCTCTGCCAATCGAGCAGCTGCTTCTTGGTCCAGCAAAAGATGCAAAATTCATACTGCTGGCCAATCCGAACAATCCAACGGGAACATTCGTTCCGGTGGCTGAAATCGACCGCCTCGTCGCGCAATCGGACCAGTTGATAGTGGTGGATGAAGCGTATGTCGACTTTGCACCCGATGATGCCCTGCGCCTAGTCGATCGTCATCCAAACCTTCTAGTATTGAGAACACTTTCGAAAGGCTTTGCAGCCGCGGGAATTCGCGTCGGTTTCGGCTTTGGTCATCCCGAACTTATTGGGAGGCTACGCAACCTGCAAAATGTCTTTAACATGAACGTGATCGGCCATGCGGTGGGCATTAGTATCCTTTCGCACCGCGCCGACTACGACGAGAACCACAGATATATTAAACATGAAAGACACAGAACGACCACTGCCTTGTCTCAATTGGGCTTTTCTGTCATTCCCTCCCACACAAACTTTTTGCTAGCTCGGGTGCCACCCGGACGAGATGGCAAATGGTGGCAAGCGTCTTTGGATAGGCAGAACATACTTGTAGCCGTCTTTCCCGATGCCGGTTTGGAAAATTTTATCCGCGTCAGCATCGGCACCAGAACCCAAATGGACGCGTTCCTTTCAGCCGCCAGGGACATCATTTCTGGAAGTATGAAGACGCAGAGCTAGGCGGTTAGAATTATTGGCCACACTGCTTGTCACTTGGAAACACCAAGTATCGAAGTCCATATTGTGGGATAAAGATCACAAATAAGCGCAAGACCGTAAAGCGTGTGCCGTCTCGATCCCGTTGATTACGCGTGTTATTGGCGCACGAGTGGAGCACCCGGTGGCCGATGCGAGGCTTATTTCTGGCGATTCGGCCGCGGCTCTGCCGCTGTATTGGGAATGGTTTAGGTTTCTTCATAATCGGTCCTTCGCATTGACATTGAGCGAACAGTAATCTGCGGTCGTCGCCGATCTTCCGTCGATCACCTGCGACAGAACCTCGATCCGCTAAAGATCACGCTCGCTCATCGCCATTGATCCCACCCGCAATCCCCTACGCCAGCAAACGTGGGCAGTATGGCATTCGAACTTGGCAGAAACAGAACTTTTTCAATCTGCGGCACTCTAGCCGCTACAGAGATTCGAAGCGGGAGCCGTGCGGCCATGGTCACCATCCGCCTTGCTACCAAATGGTACAAGCAGAGCCGCGGCTTCGCCGATCGGCAGGTCGACCACCGTGATTCCGCTTGCTGCAAGGAAACGGCGCTCGTTTTTGGTAAGGCCTTCCGCATCAAGTACTGCAAAGTGGGGGCCGTGAGAGCGCTTGATGATCTGTCGAGCGTAGATCCGGAGCATCTGATCGTTGAAGCGGCAGCCAATGAAAAGAAAACCGCGATCTATACGCCGTTCTTTCACCATTCCAGGTATTGGCGTCTGGATATCGATTTCGGTTAGGACTTCCACGTAATCGGAATCGGACACCAGAAAGTTCGAAGCTGGTATAACACTGCCGTACGGCGCATAGAGGACCGTCTTTGGCGCTGCGACGCATTCGACGTCTCTCCCGGACAGATCGTAAGTTTTTGTCCAAATGTCGCCGCCGCCGTTTGCACGCGTGACGCCCTGAATCTCGACGACATCCGTTCGACCGGTCTTCGCGAAAGCCGCACGCATTGTCCCGTCGTACCAACCGTCGACGATAAGGGAGAGCGGCAGCGTTGCGAGCCAGTCGTGGAGGGCGGTCGGCGCCACGGGTGCTCCAAATATTTCTGCCATCCAGGCCTGAAGCGTCCGGCGATGCCGTCGCTGTTCAATAAACTGCGCGACTGACCACATATTGCTGCGTATCCTGGAAGGGGCAGGTGTGCGTTCGTTGAGTGCCGCGGAGACGGCTTCCGGGGTGTCCGGTACAGGTGGTTCCGTGGATTGCAGCCGAAGGAGATCCGGACCGAGATAGGGAACGATCCGATCCGCAGCGAGCGCTTCCTGAAGCAGCCTAAGTCTTTCTTCGGCGTCACCGTTGCGAATGATCAGGAGACGGTCCGAGGTCAAAATTTTATTCATGCTGTTTTCTCTTACCTCTCGTTTGCAGCATCAGTCCTCGTCAGGAATCTTCCTTGCGTGGACGGTGATCGGCAGAGGCGTATCCCGCGATAGCTTGGGCAAGACGAGTCTCCAGCCGTTCCTGAGAGTGATCGTGCCGCCCCACATGTCATCAGCCTCGACATCTACGATCGGCTCTTCGAGATCTTTCTTTGGTACGTAAGCCGACAAGCCGGCGCTCGTTCTGCGAATCATTATCTTCATGTCGCTATTCCTTCGTTGGGGGCCCCGCGATTTCAGCAGCGCCGCAAGCAGCGGCGTTGTCTAGACTCGTCAGTTCACGGGCACGCATGCCGACGATAGTGCCACGTTCGACCCATTCGACGGCATAGATGTAAAACTGCTGGAGAAAGGTGCCGATGTCGCGCACATAGCCTTCGTCGCCCTTCCGCACCAAACTTTCCCCAATTTTTTTGCCAGCATAGGTGCCGTCATTCTTTACGTGAAGTCTGGCCCGCACCCGCTCGCCGGGTGTAAATCGTGGAGGCCTGTGGATTTCGACCTCCTGTTCACGTCCAAGGCCCATGGGCATTCCTCCTTGCAGGATATCATTGAAGGCTTCTCCGCAGGAGCCCCGACCATGCTGAAGGTCAAATCGCAGGTGCGGCGAGGACGCAGGTCTTCGGCACGGGGCAAACCTCCGCGCATTGCTGCGTTTCGAAGGTACCCTTGCATTCGGTGCATTTTTCCGGGTCGATAACGTAGATCTCACCTTTGAACCTGATCGCACCGGAGGGGCATTCGAACTCGCAGGCACCGCACTGGGTGCATTGGGACGCTATGATCCTGAAGGCCATTTTTAAACTCCTGAAGATGTTGGATTAAGAGCGCTCACGCCGTCGCCGCTTGTGGTTCGACGCCAAACTTGGCGGCGTAGAGGGTGCCGATGGCGGTCTCGATGTAGTCATAGCAATAAGCATCCGTTGCCCGAACCCCGGCCTCCATGAGCTTAGTCTTAGGGCACTCCCCGATCTTGGCGCATAGCACGACGTCAATACCGACCAGCGCAGTTATGATGCCGTCGAGGGTGGCTTCCTCGCCCCTGCCTCCGAGGCAATACTGTTCGATCTTGCGATGCCCGACGTAGGTGATGCCTCTCGACGAAGCTTCGTATACTTGGAACTCCTTCGCATGGCCGAAGTGCTCGTTGATGCGACCGCCACCCTTTGTCGCGACCGCGACGTGGAGGGACCCATCGCCGGCTGCTTTGACTGTCTCGATTGCCTCGCTCTTGGCGGTCGCGTGATCGCCGCGTTCGCGGGCGATCACTTCCCGATAGGCCTCGCGCTTACGGGCGTCATAGGTGATCTCTCCGGGAAGCTGGTCGAGTGCGAACTCCTGGCCCCGATCATCCCCAAGCAGGCCGACGGCATCGGCCCTACACTGCCGGCAATGGCGCATTAGCTTTGCGCCGCCTTCGAGACGATCCTGGAGCGCCTTCAATTCGAGCGCCCGCGGGCCGCGCTGTCCGGTCAAGCCGTAGTAGGTGCCATGGGCCGGATCGGAAATAAGCGGCATGACGTTGTGCAGGAACGCCCCCCGCTCCTTGACCCATTTATTTACCTCGACCAGGTGTTCGTCGTTGACACCAGGAATCATCACCGAATTGACTTTGGTGATGATGCCGCACGCGGTCAGCATCTCCAGGCCCACCATTTGCCGCTCGTGCAGAATTCTCGCAGCTTCGATGCCGGTGTAACGACGGTTGCGGTAAAAGATCCAGGGATAGATCTTTGCGCCGATTTCAGGGTCAACCATGTTGATCGTAATTGTCACGTGATCGACATTCATGTCGACAAGTTCGGCGACGTGATCCGGCAGCGCAAGCCCGTTGGTGGAGATGCACAGCTTGATGTCGTGGATCTCCCCCGCAACTCGTTCGAACGTTTCCTTTGTCTTCTTCCAGTCGTAACAGGCATCGCCCGGTCCGGCGACACCCAGCACGGAAAGCTGCGGCACTTCGTTGGCGACGGCAATGACCTTGCGCAGCGCCTGGTCTGGCGTCAACTTTTCCGAGACGACCCCAGGGCGGCTTTCGTTGGCGCAGTCATATTTACGATTGCAATAGTTGCACTGGATATTGCAGGCTGGTGCGACCGCGACATGCATGCGCGCGAAATAATGGTGAGCCTCTTCTGAATAGCAGGGGTGGTTTTTGATCTTCGCCCAGATAGCCTGGTCCACGTCGGCCGGTTTTGTGGACACGCCACATGACGAGGATGTGCAGCCACTCGGTTTCGCGGTCGCCAGCAATTGATCCAAGGATGTCGTGCTGGTCGCACTTTCAAGCGAAATCATCGGTGCGGACATTGAGTGCTCCGTTGCTAGTTGACGTCGCCTTTCAAAACGCAAAAGTCATGCCATCCCAAGGACGGGATTTGCTTCAACAATTTGCATTTGTTGTTCGATTCCGACCGTGTTCGGACACAGATTTGTCGAGCTTCCGACAGTCGACAAAAGAGTTGTCCGTAAGCCACCAAACCAGGCATTGGAAATCGAGAAGGTCCAACATCACCCAGGCGCTTAAAGCTTTTTCACCTCGACGCGATGCTGGCGTAGAGCATAGCCGACCTGACGAGGCGTAAGGCCGAGAATACGAGCCGCTTTGGCCTGAACCCACCCGGCTTTTTCCATCGCCTCGATCAGCCGGTCCCGTTGCGTGAGGCGCGACTCCATTGCTGGACAACCGGAACCGTTCGGATCACAAGCCTTGACGGAAGATACCTCGTCCGACGCACCGATGCTCCCGTCCGACCGCGGCGATGAAGTCGGCATCACATTGCTCCGGGCATGCCTATCGACGGTGATGCCGCCGGGCGACCCGTCGGTTCTTTTCCAGAGGAGCGACGAAAGGCACTGGCTGTTCTTGCAGGCAAAATCAGACGAAACGATCGAGCTTGAACGCGCAAGGGTGGCAGTCCTTCGCACGCAGTTTTCGAGTTCCCGGACGTTACCTGGGAAATAGCATTGCGACATCACCTCGATCGCCGACGACGAAAACGTCAGCTCGCGTTGGTTCTCCTTGTTGAATCGGTCAAGAAGAGCTTTCGCAAGGCGTGGAATATCGCCGGGTCGCTCTCGAAGCGGCGGCAGGACAATTGGAACTACGCTGATGCGGTAATACAGGTCGGCCCTGAATTCGGCGTTTGCAACAGCCATCTCGAGGTTCTTATTCGTGGCGCATATGAGCCGGACGTCGACCGCAAGCGTCTTAGTTCCGCCCACCCTCTCCAGTTCGCCTTCCTGTAGGACGCGCAGCAGTTTGGCTTGAAAGGCGGGCGAAATCTCGCCAATCTCGTCAAGCAGAAGCGTTCCGCCATTTGCCAGTTCGAAGCGTCCGGCGCGCTGCGCGATGGCCCCGGTGAAAGCCCCCTTTTCATGCCCAAACAGCTCCGATTCCAGGACGCCTTCAGGCAGCGCGGCGCAGTTCAATTTGACGAACGGCTTGTTTCGACGAGGGGAAAGTTCATGGATCGCCTGTGCAAAAAATTCCTTGCCGGTGCCGCTTTCGCCCCGCAGAAGCACGGTGGAATTCGTCCTCGCCACCACCGAGACGGTTTCAACCACCTGCTGGAGAGCCGGGCTATCCCCGACAATCCCGCCGATTTTGGCGGGTGGATGTCGGTCCGGCGCGCCCCTTTGCGCGATGATCGGCTTCTCCGGTCTCTCTTGTTCGCCGATAGGTCGCCGACCCTCCAGGTTCAGGAAACGATGAAGCCGGATCGTCCGACTGACCAAATTGGCGACCATGGTCAGAAAGCGAACGTCCTCGTCGGCAGGGAAGGGGGCGGCGTCGTTCCTGACGCGATCGATCGATATTGTGCCAAGTATTTTATTATCGGCTTTTACCGGAACGCCAATAAAAGAAATTGGGACGGTGCCGCTGCTCCAAGGCGGTTGCGGCTCAGCCTGAAATAATTCGGACTTGCTGACATCCTTTATGATGAAGGGCATACCGGTCGTCGCGATATGGTCGATTACGGCCTTCGGTATAACGCCTCGAGCGGCTGATTGAGAGGATGTGGGGATGTCGCCAGTTGCGGCAATCTCGGGCTGACCTTCAGCGTCCAGAACAACGATTGCTCCGTGTCGAATTTGCAGAAAGGAAGAGAGGACGTTCACGACGTTGGCAAGCGTGATCTCTAGCCGGGCGGGGGCAGTCAGTACCTTTGATATCTCGTAGATTCCGCTGCGCTGCGTGCCCGCCTGGCGCATAGGTCCAGCAGGTAGGGCAGATAGGGGTTCCACTCCATCGACCGGTCGGGCGGGCATGTGGGTCATTATATGGCCTTGGTTGTCTAACGTTTCTTATAACCCCTGCTTGCATGTATATATAGTAATTTCTAATGCCCATCCGCAACGCGCACCTCTGCAAGTTTCCGATGCGCCTGTCTGCAAACCCAAGTTGGTTCTAAATCGTGGAGTTGCAAACCTTTATCCGAACTTGAAGAGAACGCCGAAACCGCCTCTCGGATAGTTCCACTCGATATCTCCACTTGCCTCGCAGAGTACGCGGCACGTGCCGCACTCCATGCACCCGTCGGCGATAACCTCCACTTGGCCCTGGTCATTCAATTCGTAGCACTTGGCCGGACAGACACTTGTGAGGGCATACAGATTTACGCTTGGCCAATCGTGTGGACGCACCCTAATATGCGGGCGTCCGGCATCGACCACATATCGATTTTGGTAAAGCTTGTCCTCTACGCGTATGTTCGTCACTGCAACCGTCATCTCATCTCTCCTTTATCGCCACGCGCGCGCCAAGCGGACCGCATCACCAAACAGCCCCCAGCGCGAGCGTGCCTTGATGAAGGTGGCCGTGGTCGCCCGTTCCTTGTCGATCTTCGGGGTGCCGTCGACTCGCACAAAGTTCTGTGCGGCCTGCGACAGCAACCTTGGATAAGTCGTGAAGAAATTGCGGGAATTGGTGTGCAGCAGGGCAGGCATGTCCTTGTATTTCCTCAAGTCTTTGATAACGAAGGACTTTTCAAGCATCGACTTGTAAAGGGAGAGGTTCTCCTTGACCATCGGCTTTTTGCGATTCTTGATCTGGACGATTGCTTCGCCGGCGATCCGCCCCGACGTCATGGCGAGGTTGGACCCCTCGCGGTGCACCGCATTATTAAGTTGTGCCGCGTCGCCGACGACGACCCAGCCGTCACCAAAAAGCTGCGGAATTGCCTTGTAACCACCTTCTGGAATGAGATGCGCCGCATATTCCTTGACTTCCGCTCCTGCGATCAGCGGCTTGACCGACGGATGGCTTTTGAATTTTTCGAGCAGCTCATAAGGACTTTCCATTGTTGCCGCGAATTCGGAGACAAGGCAGCCAATGCCGATCGAGATCGATTCTTTGTTGGTGTAGAGGAAGGCAAGCCCGGCCATGTTGCGAGAGATCGTGCCAACTGCCTCGATGACGCAGCCTTCATTGGCCTTGAGGCCGAACCGCTGGTCAATTACCTCTTCGGCCAGGAAATGCATTTCCTTGACGGCGAGCGCGACAGTTTCCGGTTTTGGCGTGTCACGCAATCCAGCACGCGTGCCGAGCAGCCCATTGACGCCCTCTGCGAGAACGACCACGTCAGCAAGAATCACGTCGCCGGCGCGGTCGGTGCGAACGCCAATCACCTTGCCCTTTGGATCACGAACGAGTTCCGTCACGGTCGTCTCGCATAGAAGCGTCGCTCCGGCCTCGCGCACCTTGCGTGAAAACCATTTGTCGAATTGGGCGCGAATGACCGTGTAGCGATTGTGTCTCGACTCGTTGAAGTCGTCCGACCGGTATTGCATACCGATGTGGGACGAGTCGTCCATCATCCAGAAGCGCTGCTCGACTAAGTGCCGCTCCAGAGGCGCATCATCCCGGAAGTCCGGCAGGATTTTCTCCAGCATGTCCGCGTACATGATGGCGCCCTGCACATTCTTGGAGCCCGGATACTCGCCACGCTCCAACTGCAGCACCTTCATGCCGCGGCTCGACATCGTGTAAGCAGCTGCGTTTCCGGCCATGCCGGCCCCGATAACTATGGCGTCGAAGTTTTCCTCAGTCATGGGGCGCCCTCAGTTTGCAAGCTTATCGCGACTGTGCGGCGACAGTCGATGGGTGAAGAGTTCCGTCAATGACGGCAGTAAACGGATCGCATCGGTGACGACGCCGAGGTGGGCGAAATCAAAAATCGGCGCGTTAGGATCGGTGTTAATGGCTAAAATAAGATCAGCTCCCTCGACGCCAACGCGATGCTGGATGGCGCCGGAAATGCCAGCCGCTATGTAAAGCTTCGGCCGGATAGTTTTGCCAGTTTGGCCGATCTGCCGATCAGCAGGCATCCAGCCCTTTTGGACGAGGGGGCGCGAACAGCCATAATCGGCCCCGATCGTCCGCGCGAGTTTCTTCATAAGCTTCACGTTCTCCACCGCCCCGAGACCGAGGCCTCCAGCAACCACGACGTCCGCATAGGCGAGATTCGCCGTCGCCGACTGGCCATCGGACAAGAAACCGAGGACCTTAGTGACGATCTCTTCCTCGATCATCGACACTTTGTGTTGAATGACGCGTCCGATCTTATTATTCCCGCGCGGCGGCATGGCCATGACCCTCGGCCGGACCGTTGCCATCTGCGGCCGGCAGTTGAGCGTGTAGATCGTGCAAAGCAAGGAGCCGCCGAAAGTCGGCCGGGTCGCCGCAAGCGAGCCGTCCGCATCCACATCAAGTTCGGTGCAATCCGCCGTGAGCCCTGTCAACAAGGTCGTCGCCACGGAACCGGCAAGGTCGCGCCCGAGCGTCGTTGCCCCTAAAAGAAGGATTTCCGGTTTGTAGTTAGTAACCAGATCCGTCAATGCTTTGGTGAAAGGCTCATTTCGGTAGTCGGCGAGCAGTGGGGCCTCGACGAGGTAGGCCAGGTCGGCACCATAAGCAAAAGCCTCGGCGATGGCAAACCACGTGGCCTCTCCCGGTGGTCCGAGAACGACGCCGGCAAGCTGGACGCCCAGCTTGTCGGCGAGCTTGCGGCCTTCGCCGAGCAGCTCGAAGGAGACGGGATGGACCTGATCGCGCTCCAGCTCGATGAAGACCCAAACGTGCCGATGGTCCTTAAACTGAAGGGGCAGCTCTTTCTTCATGGCGGCACGGCCAGCGGCTGGAGGAGGGCTCTCTCGATTCGTGCTCAACATCGTCGCTCCTTGCCTTCACGCTTCGCCGTCAAAGGCGAGTTCGCTTTCGAGCGCCGGCTGGCGCAAAAAGATCCCAGCGATCAACTCCTCGGCGAGATCGCGCGGCGTTTTTTCCGCGGTGTCGATCTGCTCCGCCTTTTCCGCCCGCTCAGGAGGGGCAAAGACCCTCTTAACGACGGTTGGCGAGCCACGCAGGCCGCACTTGGTGAGGTCCTCTATGCCAGCGTCGGCCGCATTCCACTTCACGATCTGGCTGCGCGCGGCCCGTAGCGCGTCGTCGAGCGAGCCGCGGCGGATTTCGTTTGTGCCTTCGAGCATTGTAATTAGACAAGGGAGCTTGCTCATCAGCGTCTGCGTGCCCCCTTCCGAGCGGCGCTCCACCGTAATCTCGCGCCCATTGATGTCGACAGAGACGATTTTGGCAACATAGGTGAGCTGCAGGAGGTCGAGGCGCTTGGCGATGCCAGGCCCAACCTGGGCGGTATCGCCGTCGATGGTCTGTTTGCCCGTAAAGACGATATCGGGCGTACCGAAGGCCTCTCCGATCTTCGCGATGGCTCGCGAAAGAGCAAACGAGGTCGCCAGAGTGTCGGAGCCGGCAAAATGACGGTCGGTCAAGAGTACGGCGCGGTCGGCGCCGTAGGTGAGCGCCTTGCGCAACGCGTCCTCTGCCATGGGCGGCCCCATGGTGAGCACGGTCACCTCGCCGCCATGGCGGTCGCGCAACTGGAGCGCCTCTTCAAGGGCGAACAGATCATAGGGGTTGATGATGGTTGGCACCCCCTGACGCATGATTGTGTTCGTCACCGGATGCACTCTTATTTGTGCAGAGTCCGGTACCTGTTTGATACAGATAACTATGTGCATGGCGGTTTCTTACTCCCTCCCTCTATGGGTGGCGGGCTTGCAGTACATATGCTTGCGTGCATCATTCGTGCCAACCGTTTGGCGTTCGCTATCTCATTGAAATGGCTTTGATTCCGACGTTGCTAGCATTTGACTGAATTGTAAGCTTCCCTACATTGTCGTGTCGCAACCGTGCTCATTCCTTTTCGAACGGCTTCAGGAAGGAGTCCAACGGGACAACGGTGCGGCCGGGTGTGACAGGTCTGTCCGGATTGTGGTCCTTGAGCACCTTGAAGACCCGGTGCGAGAGCGGCGCGGAGGTCGCGAAATCACAGTAGGCCCTTTCCAGTATGGCACGGGCACGAGCAGCGATTACCCGGTCAGGGAGATGGGAGAAGTCCTCTGCCGCGAGGTATTGGCCCATACGCTTCATGATATGGAGTCGCGAGACATCGAGAACCTTCGGGTCATAGGGGACCCCTAGGGCTGCGAAGAACTCCTCCGCAGCCGAGAGACATTTCAGCCGATTGAGGATGTCTTTGACATCGACGGGACTGCTGTCAGCGGAGCAACGGCACATAAGATTCCCCCTGGTCGTGAGCGGTGATCGCGAGACCGTTCTCCCGTAGCTTAAGCTGCAACGTACGGAATGCGTGGTTCGACGCGGCTAGGCGCAAGGCAGTCGCGTTGCAACTGAAGTCGGCATAGGCTGGTGGTCGAGTGCTATCCACCGATGGTGTCGAGAGATTGATTAAGATGATATGGCGCTGGGCCCCCTCCATGAACACGCATGGGCGGTGAACCGGCGATCTATGTGACTGAGAGCCCCGGCTTTTACCTGATCGTTCATACGATGCCGGTGCCGTCATGCAGGTCGTATCGGTGAAAAGGAATTGCCGTTTCATGAGCGTGCCTGCTCCTACTCCCCTGAACGAACCCGGCTGCTCGTGTCGGCCACGTGGCCGGAACGGGATTGGCTCCGGAGCCTTTCAACGATGCCCGGTAAAACTTCGAGCACCCGGTCGACATCCTCGTCACAGTTATCGCGCGAGAACGAGAAGCGGATTGTTCCGTGCGCCATAGCATGAGGGATATCCATTGCCCTCAAGACATGGCTCGGCTCCAGCGAACCGGAGGAGCAAGCAGAGCCGGAAGAGCAGGCGATGCCATAGCGGTTGAGAAGAAGGAGCATACTGTCTCCTTCGAGACGTTGAAAGGCGATGTTCGCAGTGTTCGGCAACCTCTTAAGCCTATCGCCGGTTACGAAGGCGCCTGGAACACGCTGGACAATGCCGTTCTCCAATCGATCTCGGAGCGACTTTAATCGGGTCCTCTCGTCGTCTATTGATTCCAGGGCGAGTTCGGCAGCCTTGCCTAAACCTACAATCCCGGCCGTATTTTCTGTCCCTGCGCGTCGGTCGCGCTCCTGATGACCTCCCTTGATCAGTGAGGAGAAAGATAAGCCCCGCCTGAGATAGAGTGCACCAATGCCTTTTGGTCCATGGAATTTGTGTCCGGACAACGAAAGCATGTCGATTGCAGTAGGTTGGAGGTCCATTGGAACCTTGCCGACCGCCTGGACCGCGTCGGTGTGGAAAAGTGCACCGATTCTCTTGGCCATCTCGGCAAGCTTAGCGACCGGGAAAATGGTTCCCGTCTCGTTGTTCGCCCACATGATCGAAGCAATCGCTACACGATGAGTGAGGGCGGTCTCATAGGCGTCAAGATCGAGACGTCCATGTCGATCCACTGGGATCCTGTGTACCTTAATGCCGCGCGTCTTCTCCAGATGGCCGCAGAGTGTCAGCACCGCTGAATGCTCGACTGCGGAAGTCACGATCTCTGTGCGCTCAGGCATCACCTCCAGCGCCGAAAGGATCGCCGCATTGTCGCTTTCCGTCCCCCCCGAGGTGAACACGATCTCATGATCGAACTCGGCGCCGATCAGCGCTTGCAATTGCCGGCGCGCCTTCCTCACCGCCTCGCGGATGGAGGAGCCAAAAGCGTGCGTCGACGAAGGGTTTCCAAACTGATCCGCAAAGAACGGCAGCATGGCTTCAACCACTTCAGGATCGACTCTGGTCGTTGCATTATTGTCGAGATAGATCGCTCTCATGGGTGGATCTCGACTGAGGGGAAGCGGTGACAATGCTGCGGCGTCTTGCACATGCTGTTGTTTGATAGCCTCGGGCAAGCAGCGCGGGGTGGAGTCGTGCGATGGCGCGTCACGCGATCTTGTTGGCATCGATAACGTCGCATAGCCGCCATCAGTAGGAAGGGAAGAACGTTGTGCGCTCGCGCCTTTTCCAACGGTTGGATTCGCCGCGGCTGCTTAACTAGATGGGTCGCCAGCTTAGCTTGTCGCTGAGAACTGAACTGTTGCAGGCTGCGGCGATTTTTAGACCCTGTCCTACGCGATTGCCGGCTACAACATCCATTTCGACCCTGCCAATTTCTCCAGGCCTCAGATTTCTGTTGTGACGGTCTGATCGTCCTCCTCTGCCGGAACGAGGCTTTCGACGACCAGTATTGTATAAACCGCTGACACGTCTTCGACGGCTTGAACGAGTGTCGTCCGTCTACTGCCAGATCTAGCGAAGTGAGCGACTTGGTCATGAAATCAAGCCTCTTGACACGCACGCGTCTTCGCTCACCTTTCCTCGGCGCGGAACTGCTTGCAGAGGGGGCGTCTCCTTTGGAATCCTGGCCCGGATGCCCGCCAAAAAATTTTGCTGCCTCAGGATAATCCGTTGATGAGCAGACCTTTCTCTCCGGCAGCAAACCGCTTAAAAAGCCTGCTGTCTCCTGACGGACGGTTTGAGGCGCTTCGGCGGGCTTTAGGGTTATGAGTTCGGCCAGCGCTGGCGAGAAGGCGGTCGCTGGGTTGGAACGCAAGGACGACGGCGTCACCAGAAACGCTTCCACCGTTGGATCGACTCCAATTATCAATTCAGGCCCTCTACCGTAGGAAACTGCCCCGGTCTCGCTGAGGGGATTTTCCTGCACGCCGTCGTTCTTCGGATTGAAAAAGGAAACCATGACCTTTTCGCAATAATTCCGCATGGCTCTCTCGCTTTCTCGGTGATCAGCCGAAGGATTTGCCGCAAGTGCAGTTCTGGTGCGCATTGGGATTGTCGAAGACAAAACCGGAGGTTTCTGGTCCCGTCACGAAGTCGATCGTCATGCCGTTGATGTGTGCTTGCGAGTCTGCGTCAACGAACACCTTGACCCCATTTGTTTCGATCACCGCGTCGCCCTGGCCCTGGACGCTTTCTAGCCCCACCAGGTATTTGTAGCCGGCGCATCCACCTGCCTCGACCGCGATGCGAAAGCCTTCCGCCTGCTCGGCTCGGGAAAGCGTTACGTTCATGATGGCGGCGGCATTCTCTGTGAGCTTGATCATGGGATGATTCCTTTTTGTTCGATGGCGCATTTTCGGATTACCGTGCATGCGTCGTGCCAAGCGGTGAGGAAGGCCAAGAGTTCGATCAGCCCGCGTGTTGTATTCCTGCGTCGTCGAACATCGGAGATCTCGAAAGCGCGCCAACTCCAGAACGTCTGCCCGCGTATCTCCGTCTATCATTTTCGGTTGAGGCTCTCGTTGCCGCCGCACCGAAATCCCAGCGGTTCGGCGAAAATGAATGGGAGGCGACAACTGCTTCTAGATTTGTCGCTTGCGCGACATAAAAATTCTGCACGAGTTTTCGTGATTAACCGCTTAGCCCCTAAGCGCTTGGGCTATGGAACAGACATCTAATCTTTTCTGGAACGTCAGCTTAAGCGGCCGGAACAACTTTTGAAGCTCCCGTGACGAGGCTGCGGTCGCCAGCCCATATGAAGTCGATCCTCCATGGAGAGGACTAAGCACAATGTCACATGTGCCTCAGTTCCGCGGTTTTTGGGAAAAGGGCATCACCTACGGTACAAAGGACTTATCCCTCCGCGGCCGCCAGTACAAACCGTTTCTCCCGCCGGCGTTGCGCGGACGAGGGGATGTTCATCGCCTCGCGATATTTGGCGACTGTGCGGCGAGCAATGTCGACGCCTGTTTCCTTGAGCTTGGCAACGATGCCATCGTCGGACAGCACATCATGGAGCGTCTCTGCGGCAATAAGTGCCCTTATCTGATGGCGCACAGCTTCGGCCGAGTGCGCGTCACCGCCTTGTGAGGACGGGATCGCGACGGTGAAAAAATACTTGAGCTCGAACACGCCGCGGGGCGTGAGAATGTATTTGTTCGACGTTACCCGACTTACAGTGGACTCGTGCATGTCGATCGCGTCAGCGATGGTCTTAAGATTGAGAGGGCGAAGATGAGCAATGCCATCTTCCAAAAAGACATCCTGGTGGCGCACGATTTCGGTCGCCACCTTAAGGATCGTCGTGGCGCGCTGATCGAGACTCCGAACCAACCAGCTCGCGCTCTGGAAGCATTCGTTCAGGAATGACTGATCTTTCGAGCTTTGGGCGGTTAGGCGAGTAACTTGCGCAAAATAGGTTTGGTTGATCAGTACCTTGGGCAAAATCTCCCGATTAAGCTCGACGTGCCATCCGCCTCCCGGCGAGGGTAGGACGAAGACGTCGGGTATGATGGATTCCGACCTTGCGGACTGGAACTGGTTTCCAGGCTTTGGGTCAAGTGCACGAATTTCGTTCAACATATCGAGAAGGTCGTCTTCATCGACCCGGCAACGTCGCTTCAGTGCTCGAAAATCGCGTCGCGCAAGCAACTCGAGATTTGCGACCAGAGCTGCCATGGCCGGGTCGAACCGGTCTCGTTGGCGCAACTGAATCTCGAGGCATTCGCCCAGACTTCGCGCAAATATGCCCGGCGGGTCAAATAGCTGCAAAGCCTCAAGAACCCGCTTCACTCCAGCCTCAGGGCTATTTAGCCTCTCTGCTAGCTCCAGAAGGTTCACTTGCAGATACCCAGTGTCATCCAGATGGTCGGCAAGCGCGCCAGCAATCAGCCGCTCCTGGGGTGTGAAGGCAGTGAGGGCGATCTGATGGGCGACATGTTCGTGCAATGTCTCAGTTGAGGCGGCGAACTCATCCAGGGAAGGCCTTTCCCCCGGCGAAAGGTTGCCTGTGTCACGGATTGATTTCCAGGGACTAGACAGCTCAGGCATGTCCGTCCTGGCCGGTCCATCAACGTGGTCTTCGCGTGCGCTGATATTTGGATCATCCGCCGCAGTTGGCGATACGCCAGAAGCCCCGCCGTCATTCGACGCCAGGTCGAGAAATGGGTTCTTCTCGATTTCCTGTTCCACGAACTGATTCAGTTCGGTGTGCGCCAGCTGCAGCAAGCGAATAGACGCGATGAGCTGGGGCGTAATAACCAGCGATTGCTGCTGACGCTGATGAAGGCTTGTAAAGGACTTCATGGTTCGAGCAAAACTCCTATCATTCGGCGCAGGTGTGCACGACAAGTCGTAGCTGCTGGTCGTTGGCTTCAATGCTCATACGAAGGCTGGGGCCTTAAGGCATTTCAAAATGTTTTGCGGCGAAGAAACGCCATACGGATCGGTCGCGCAGTTGTCGCCAAAGCCTTCTTCCTCGAACCACCCCTCCACGACGCCATTATTGATCACGGCAGCGTAGCGCCAGGAGCGCAGACCGAAACCGAGATTGTCCTTGGCGACGAGCATACCCATTTTCCGAGTGAATTCTCCCGAACCGTCCGGGATAAGCTTGACATTTTTCAACCCCTGAGACTTGCCCCAAGCATTCATGACGAAGGCATCGTTGACGGAGAGACAGTAGATGTCGTCAATGCCATTCTTCTTAAACTCGACATAAAGACTTTCGAAATCAGGCAGTTGGAAGGTGGAGCAGATTGGCGTGAAGGCGCCCGGCAGCGAAAAAAGGATTACCCGCTTACCGCTGAAATAGTCGTCGGTCGTCTTGTCTTCCCAGCGGTAGGGGTTGGGACCGGATATAGACTCGTCGCGAACCCGCGTGCGAAAGGTGACAATAGGGACCTGCTTTTCCATGGTCATCAATGAAGCTCCTCTAGGAAAATTTATTTGCGGCCTCTCAGTCACGGCTAACACGAATCCGACCTCGGCCCACACGCCAGGGCAAGCAAGCGTCATGCCATTTGGCCTGAAGGAGATGGACTTGCGGTCAGCACAGGGCCTTCGTCGCCGCACTCGTGCGCTGCTCGTGCGGGCGAGCGAATTGTGAAGCCGTTGTGCCGCGCTGACGGCCGGGCGCTGTTTCGGCTACTTCCGACCGCATCTCGATCAAGGTTTCTCTGCCGCCTTTTAGAACCTTAGCATACTGCCCGCCAGTCCGGTCGCGGCGGGAAGGCGCGGGTCACGAGGTTTGAGGTTCTGCTCGTGCGTATGTCTACCCGCGCACGTTTTCTTGTTTGAAACTGCACAAGAAAGTTTGAGGTCCGACAAAAAGGGGGCGCCAGGCTCGGACCGCGCATCGAAAAATGGTGAAACGCAAACGGCTCCGATAATTTCGTCACAGAAGACGACGATGGCGGATATCCGCAGGTTGGGGGCGTGAAGAGCTCGCAGCCGCCAATATCGATCGGCTGATGCCGACCGGCACCCGGGTCGCGCTATGTAGCCTTTGGCCTACGAGCATTTGTTGCTCGGCTGACGTCGCCGCGGAGCTGATATTTTGTTCCTCTCACCGCTCACCGCTCAGCTCGCTGGCGACCTGCTGGGCGCCCGGCGCCGATGGCGACGCCACCCACCTGCCCGGCGGCTATCCCGAGCTGCAAGCCGGCGGCTCCGGGACTAGAAGTTTTCTCGCCCGGAATGCTCGATGTGGTAGCGCCCGGCACGTCCGTCTGCATCCCGACAATGCCGCCTAGTTCTTTACGCTGGCGCGCCAGGCTGGCCTTTCCAATACGCGGGTGGTAATTACCCGCTGATTTTCTTTGCGAGCGCATCCATGTCGGGCACGGTGATATGCCGGATGTTCTCGATGCGGATGACGCCCTCTTTGCGAAGCCGGGTCAACTGGCGGCTGACGGTTTCGATCGTCAGCCCGAGAAAGTCGGCAATCTCGGCACGCGATAGCGGCAGATCGAAGGCAGTGCTCGTCGCCGTCTCGGCGTGGGCGGCAATGAGGTGGAGCAGGCTTGCGACCTTCTCCTCGGCGGTCCGCCGGCCGAGCGTCAGCATCCATTCGCGCGCGGCATCCAGCTCATTCAGCGCCTGAGCGTGCAGGCTACGCTGCAATTCCCTAGTCTCCAATATCATGCGTTCGAGCAAATTGCGGGGGAACACGCAGATCTCCGCATCGGTCGCGGCCTCGGCCGACAGCGTGCTTTCGCGCACGAAGGGGCGGCCGACGAAATCGGGGGCGAATTGCAGGCCAACGATCTGCTGGCGCCCGTCCGACATCACCTTGCAGAGCTTCACCACGCCGCGCGTGATGTTCGAATAGAAAGAGTTTTCCGATCCTTGTGCAATGATCTCGCAGCCTGCGTCGACCTTGCGGCGCAGCGAGTGGCGGCCAAGTTCGCTAAGCTGGCCAGCCGACAAGGCGCCGCAAACGACGCCGTGCCGCGCCTGGCAGGAACGGCAAGCGACGGAAGTGCCAATCACGAGAACCTCACTGCGTGCGACGTCCATGTCCTGATCCCTTCGAAAACCGCCTATGCCGGACATGCCCGAGACGACCACGCGGCCGTTGCGACTTCGGCTATCCCTATTTCTTCCAGCGCGTCTTTGATGGCTATCAATTTCATCGGGATTGCGATTTGATCCAGATCAAATCTCCGTACCCACGCTCTTGCCGTGCCAGGCAGGGTAGTTTGTGGATTTGTTTCGGACGGCATTTTCGGCCCGCCGCTTGAGCGGGCTTTCTGCGGCCATCGCCTTCCGTCTCGGCGGACGGTAGGCCACCATACCCATTGCTGTCAGGCAACACCCAATCGGCAGATTGCCGCCGACTCTTAGGGTGGTGTCGTCGGGCTGGTAGAACTGACATTCAGGACAAAGGAGTAGCACGCTTCGAGCTGTTCCCGGAATTCCGCCGCTAGCTCGATGCCACAATTCAAAGCTACCCACCCTCAAGCTATCCCACTGCATCGCAGTACATCAGGACATTCGTTACTCGTCGCGCTGTCTCTGGCCCCCGGCTGTGGTGGCTGGAAAAAAGTCGCACCTGAATAGATGGCATCCGGCACCTGATGTCGGGTTTTGTTAGATACGCGACACGGCCTTGATCAGCCAATCTTTAGTTCTGCCTTGAGCCAAAGCGCTGAAAGGCAATTGAAAAATTTCTTTCCGGCCAAATCAATCAAATTGGCATGAACTTTGAAGTTCTTCTTGCGGGGCGGCAAGGACTGTCGGCCGGTTTCTTTGGTGACCGCCATGGAGCGGAGGAAATCAAAATGCATCTGTGCTCAGAACGCATTTACCGGAAGAGAGGTACCCGTGAAAATCCGATGTCGACCGGAAGGGCGGGCGAGGCATCCAAGAAATTTCGACTTCGGCCAACAAAGCAGCGTGGATTTCGAGCCGCACGGCGATCTGATCGCTGCATCGCATGTCATTGGCGCCTCGCGCTGCTGAGATTGGAAATCTGGCGCTCAACGATTTTGCTCGCTCCCTCTCCGAGGAGAATTCGTTCTCGGCGAAGGGGCTTTGATGACAGGAGAAAAGCAGTGGCTACCATTAGGGTTCCAGAACATGTCCCTCCCGAAATGGTGAAGGACTTCAGCCTGTTCACGTCGCCCGGCATGGAGCGCATGCCAAATGGGGATCCGCACGCAGCTGTCGCTTGCCTCCATAATGGACCGAGAATCTTTTATTCTCCCTGCAATACGCGCGATGGCCGAGGTACCTGGGTCATCGTTCGCGCTCAGGACCAACGCAAATTGCTGCAGGACACCGGAACCTTTTCCAGCCATCGGAGCCTTTTCGCCTCGGCGCTTGGCGAAAACTGGCCGCTGATCCCGCTTGAACTCGACCCCCCGGCTCACAGCGTGTTTCGCTCACTTCTCAATCCGCTGCTTTCGCCCAGGCGGATAATGGAGCTCGAACCGGCGGTCCGTGATCGGGCGATTGCGTTGATTTCCAAGATTTCCGCGTCGAGCACAAGCTGCGACATCTTGACGGACTTCGCCTTTCCTTTTGCGGTTAGTATCTTCCTCCGTTTGCTCGGCTTATCCGATGAGCGCCTCAATACATTCGTGGGCTGGGGGAAGGACCTGCTCCACGGCGACGGCATCAGACGAACCGCAGCCGCCCGAACAATTTTGGCGTTCATCGATGAACTTGCAGCGATGCGCCGCAAAGAACCGGCCGACGATTTCATGACCTTCGTCGTGCAGGCAAAGGTCGACGGCCGCCTGTTGAGAGACCAGGAAATCCATGGAATAGGCGTGCTTCTATTCGTCGCGGGACTGGACACCGTGGCAACGGCGATCGGCTTTGACCTGGCCTATCTCGCGCGCAATCCGACAGAACAGGAATTGCTGCGGAGCAAACCGGATCGAATTGTGCTCGCAGCCGAAGAACTGCTTCGCGCCTATTCGACCGTGCAGATGATCCGTGTGGCGACGAAAGATATCAATTTCGAAGGCGCGCCGATCCGTAAGGGGGACTACATTTCCTGCGCCACGATGATTGCCAATCGTGATCCGGTGGAATTCGAAAATCCGAACACGATCGATTTGGCACGAGAAGACAATCGCCACACCGCTTTTGCGTACGGTCCCCATCGCTGTCTTGGATCACACCTTGCCCGGCGAGAGATCGTCATCGGCCTGGAGGAGTGGCTGTCGCGCATCCCTGACTTCCGTATCAAGGATGGTACGGCGCCCATCACCTATGGGGGCCACGTGTTTGGAATGGAGAATCTGATCCTGGACTGGTCCTGATAATTGAGAGGAGGAAAGACATGGAGTACCGTATGCGCGTCATAGTGCACACTTCCAAATGCCAAGGTCATGCAAGATGCTGGGCCCAAGCGCCCGAAATATTCAATCTTGACGACGAGGGATACATACTGCCCGGTGCAATCGATGTCGAGGAGAGGGACGAACTGTTCGCGTCGCGAGGCGCTCGATCCTGCCCTGAACGTGCGCTGGAGATAGATTGCGTTTCGGATGCGTTGCTCGATCGCCTTTTGTTCAACCAACATTGTGGGGGTTGAAACGCAACGCAACTGGTGCATGACGGCGCCGTCGCTGTCCAAACACCTTACCCGCAGCTCTCCCATTGATGTCTACTTCTAAGGGCAGTTGTTTACATGCATGCCTAAGCAGAGGGAGGGTTTTTCCTTACGTCAGCCGAGCAGTTGAAAGCTGGCTGCGTCACTGGATGGGTAAGCGCCCCGATATCAGATGTGCGACAAGCGATGAAACACAAAAAAATTACCGAATTGCTCGACCGCGAGGCGCTCCGCGACTGCCTCTATCGGTATTGCCGCGGGATAGACCGCGCCGATGAAAGGGCGCTGCGCAGTTCCTACTGGCCCGATGCACGTGACAATCACGGGACCTATTCCGGTTCGGCCGAGGGCTTCATCGAGTTCGCCCTTGGTGTCTTCAAGACGGGACCGCGCAACATCCATCAAATCACGAACATTCTGATTGAGTTCAAAGCCGACTGATAATGCTTTCATCGAAGCGTTCAATGGCCGCTTCCGTGCAGAATGCCTGAACCAGCATTGGTTCCTGACCCTTGCGGATGCCCGCGAAAAGATGGAGGATTGGCGTAGATACTACAATCCTGTTTCATAACACCCATCTTTCTATGTCATTGAAAGAAATAGATTTTCCTGATCTGGAGGCGATCCCGCGGGGTGGCGAGGGTTCTTCCGTACACGATCGAGAATCTGACGTGCTTGCGGGGTCGCGAGTTTGGAACGGCTGAAGATCCATGGGCCATCGGGTAGCGGATGAGCCCCCTTAATATCGCCAGCCTCGGCCGCCAGACGCAGCGTCTTTGGCGATATCCCGAGTAACTTTGCCGCACCGCCCAGATTAAGCCATGGCTCAACCCCGTCGATCTGCGGACGGAAGACCGGAATCTTGCGATATGACCTCAGCGCGGTGACCCGCTCCCGTGTCCAGCGATTGCCATTGCCGGTCGTCAGTCCGTTGCGATTGAGGACACCGGCAATCACATCATCATTGGCGATCAAGACGAGCTGTTTCACAGCGTCGACAATGTCGTCAGGGGTCGCATTTCTTTGGCTACGGTGTCGCTTCGGCAGGCGCAGTTCGGTGTGGACGCCTCCAACCCAATGAATGACGAGGACGATCTCAGAGGTTCCATCATCGAGATCGGCGACCACTTCATTGATGAGCGTGCGCACGATGCGCTTCTTCAGCCTTGCATCGGTTGTCGGCGCCGTCCAGACGGCGCGAAGGTTTCCCGCAAGTGCGGTTACCTGTGATGCGGACATGGGGAACGGATGCGGCGTAACTGTCCGATGTTTGGCAATCTTGGCCTCGATCTCACCGACGCCAGTCAGCGCCTTGTTCCAGCGTGCTTCCAGCTCCGACGTCACCAGCCTATTCTCTGGATCGGCCGCGTCATATTGCCGGAATGCCCGGTCGGCTACATAGCGTGCTGCCTCGAGGTCGCGCATCAGGGCATCCTGAACCTGATCGCGTTGGTTGGCCATATTGCGTTCCGCCTCGACGGCGGCGGCAATGGCTCCTGGCTCGACCACGCCGAGAAGTGCCTCTTCGATCGCGTCATCGACCCGCAGACCGCCGAAGGCGATGCAACGTGGTTCGCCGTTGTCGAGCAACCCTCGCCAACAGGAATAGCGCGGGATGTTATGGTTGGCTCCTGTGTAACGAACCGTCAGCTTCCGGCCGCACCTTTTGCAGCGGAACAGGCCGGCAAGCAGAGCGTCGCCATGCTTCGGCGCTCCATGATGGCGACTGGCCGGTACATTGTCGCTGACCATCTTGCGGATCTCCTCCGCCCGTTCCCAACTGATGTAACCTTCGTGCGCATCCGGGA